>JAKAKQ010000267.1 GCA_021813425.1 Nitrospirota bacterium | reverse complement strand
AAAATTATCCGAACAGGAACCCGAGATAAAAAAATTTCCCGTTGACAGCCTTGAAGGGATTATCACCCAATCAGGTGTTGAGCTTGACAAGGGCGTTTCAAGCGACGGGAATGGTTCGTTGAAGATAAGCGCTGCGGGACCTGTTACAGTCAGGTTGTTTGAGGTGGCCGGTATAAACATTGAGGACGCCCGCCTGACTTACAGGGCAAAGCTCCGTACAGAGGGCGTGGAAGGACAGGTGTTTCTTGAGATGTGGTGCAGTTTTCCTGGAAAGGGTGAGTTTTTCTCCCGCAGCCTTGAGAGGCCTTTATCCGGCACTACAAACTGGGTAACGGAAGAGACCCCGTTTTTCCTTAAAAAAGGTGAAAGGCCTGACAATATCAAACTCAATCTGGTTGTCAATGGCAAGGGGACTGTATGGATAGACGATATACGGTTGATGAAAGGACCGCTTAAATAGGGATATATTTCACCTTATACTTATCCAAAATAAAAATAATAACAAGTGTCATCGCTTGAAAACAAAGGCATTATTATTGTATATTCACATGATGCCGAAGTGGTGGAACTTGGTAGACACGCACGTTTGAGGGGCGTGTGGGGAAACCCTTGCGGGTTCGAGTCCCGCCTTCGGCACCATAAGTAACAATCGAAATTATCAACCTGTAAGGGGGGAGCCTGATAATGGAGAGAAGACGAAACAAGAGGATCATTAAGAGGCTGGCTGTGGATTTCGGGACAGATGATCTGAAACATACGGGCATAACTAACGATGTATCAAAGACCGGCCTGTTTATCAAGACCAGCAAGATCTATTCACCCGGCAGTATTCTAAAGATAAATCTCCTTATTCCGGATAATGGCTCAACGACATTCACAGGGAGAGTTGTCAGAACTTACAAGCACCCGCCTTATTTATCTCTTGCAAAAAATGGCGTGGGAGTGGAAGTAGACTGTAAAGAGAAGACCTTCCTCACTTATGTGACCGGTATGAAAGGTTAATTACCCAGGCGGCCAGTGCATAAGCCTGCCTCCGAGTAAGTGGAGATGAATATGGTAAACGCTCTGGCCTGACTCGGAGTTGGTATTCATCACCAGTCTGAACCCGCGATTCTCGATGCCCTTTTCCTTTGCGATCCTGTTAGCGGTCTGGAAAAGATGCCCTATCAGTGCATTATCGTCTTCTGTCAGCTCAAGTGCTGTCGGTATATGCTTCTTTGGAATTACAAGAACATGTACAGGTGCCTGGGGGTTAATGTCTTCAAAGGCCAGAACACTTTCATCTTCATAAACAATCCTGGAAGGGATTTTTTTCAGACTTATCTTGCAGAATAAACAATCAGACATCAGGCTATCTCCCTTTTTTCCCGAACCTCTTTTCGAGTTCCTTAAAGACATCAGAGTGATTAATCCCTTCCTCTGCCATTAAGACCATACAATGGAACCATAGGTCTGCTACTTCACTTATAAGCCTTCCCCTGTCCTGCGCCTTTGAGGCGATGATGACCTCGATCGATTCCTCACCGATCTTTTTGAGTATTTCGTCTTTTCCTTTTGCCATGAGCGCAGATACGTAAGAATTCCCTGAAGGGTTCCTCATTCTTTCCAGGATGACTCTGTATATGTCGTCTAATATCATATTTAAGCATTCCTATTTTGCAGAAACACTTGTTGTTCGATCATTGACTAATGATTCGCTTAAGAATCAGACATCAAAGGGTTTCTTGGCTGACAGCTTATTCCTTTTTCCCGTAAACATCCTCTGCCGAGAAGACTTTATTCTCTGTTTCCCTGCCTTCTATATCAGTGAAAAAACATGACCTGTGGCCTGTGTGGCATGCACCCGGCCCCTTCTGGATGACCTTTATCAGGAGTGTATCCCTGTCGCAGTCATACATGATTGTTCTGACCTCCTGAACATGTCCGGAAGTCTCCCCTTTTTTCCAGAATTTCTGCCTTGAGCGTGACCAGAAATGGGTATAGCCAGTTTCGATGGTCTTTTGAAGAGATGATTCGTTCATATAGGCCATCATCAGGACTTCATTGGTTGAAGCGTCCTGTATGATGGCAGGTATTAGGCCGTTACTGTCATATTTAAGATCCGGTATTTTCATCTAACCTGCGGTCTCCTAAAGTTTATACCCGATTTTTCTGAGGAATTCCTTTCTGTGGGCCTTGTCCTCGGGCGTTTCCACCCCCCTTGGAGAGAACCCGTCGATAACACCCAGTATACCTTTTCCCAGGGATGTCTCCGCAACAACAACCTCAAGGGGGTTGGCTGTTGCGCAGAAGATGTTGCATACCTCAGGGCAGTTCTTTATCTGGTTTAAGACATTGATCGGGAAAGCACCCCTGAGAAGGATGCAGAACACATGACCTGCGCCGATTTCCTGGAGATTCCGGACACAGAGGCCTGTCAACTCGCTGTTATTGCCCTCGGTCCTGATAAGACACGGGCCTGATGCCTCTGCGAATGCGATGCCGAATTGCGCCTGGGATACTGTCGTTGCAATTATTTCATAAAGGTCTTCTGCTGTCTTTATGAAATGTGTCTGGCCGAGTATAATATTGCAGTCATCCGGCATTTCTATCTTTACTGTCTTTATTTCCATAATCCAACCTCCTTAATCAGGATAACACTTAATTACCTTTAAAGTTTTGTAGTCGCCTTTTTGTCATTCCCGCTTGTCGGGAATCCTTCTGAGACAGTTTTTGATAAGGGGAAAGATTCCGGACAAGCCGGAATGACAAACGAAAGATGACCTTGAAGTCACCCGGCTTTTTAATATACTTACAATTCCTATACATAATCAATATGCTATAATGAAAATATTTTTTCTTAGGAGATGTCAAGCCTTAAATGTCACATTTGGTCATATTATTTTTTCTTTTTATCTGTATCCTTCTGCCTGTCGTATCAGAGGCGCAGGTGATTTCCGGACCTGAGGTCAAACTCATTAACAATGAGATTTATGTGTCTTTTGCCCTTACACTCGAGGATAAGGGTATCCAGGAGATAAGACAGGGGATAGACAAGGAATTGAAATTTTATATAGATCTGTTTAAGGTCTGGAAGGTCTGGCCTGATGAATTCGTCCTCGGCAGATTTTACTTAAGGACCCTGAAGTCAGACCCTATAAAAAAGGAGTATGTCGCTACATCGTTTGACGGAAGTGTGATTATCGAGAGGAGATTCAGGTCATTTGAGTCGATGTTTGACTGGACGTTGGCTGTCAGGGATCTGAAGCTCACAAATACACGAGAACTCGAACCGGGCCAGTATTTTGTAAGGATTACAGCGGAGTCCAGGATAAGAAAGCTCCCGCCTGTTATAGGTTACCTGTTCATATTTATTTCCGAAAACGAGTTCAGGATAACAAAGGACTCGGCTCCCCTGTTTATCGAGGGGGTTAAGTGAAAAAAAGGCGATTCACGATTTTCCTCGCAACGGTTGTGGTGTTTATTATTTCGATATTCGGCATGGAGTTTCATTATATGGGACTGGAGAATGTGCCTTTTTCGACGAGGCTCATGCTCCTTGTGCTTTTAAATCTTAATCTGGTAGCCCTGCTCACCCTGATGTTTTTTGTGGGGAAAAGTCTTGTGAAGATATATCTGGAGAGAAAACACAGGGTCCTCGGATATAAATTCAAGACCAAGTTCGTTGTCGTGATAGTTGTCCTTACTTTTATCCCGTCGGCATTTTTGTTTATTATATCCAGCGGTGTAGTAACGAATTATCTGGACAGATGGTTTGATCCCCAGATAAAACAGCCGCTTAATATATCCATCGAGATCGCAAAATCCGCATATGAAATGCAGAGGCAGCAGTCCCTCTTGTTTGCAGAGGCGATAGCTTCAGGAAAACAGGCCCCTGGCAATTACACGGTGAAACATCTTTCAAGCATGCCCGAGAATGCATCCGAGACTATCAGGGCAGGGTTTGAAGGCAAGTCCGACACAGAGGTCATAACTGATGCAAAAGGGGATATTGTAAGGGCGGTTGTGCCCGAATATCAGAAGGGCAGGCAGACAGGCGTAATCATAGTCGAAACTTTGCTGAGCAAAGACCTTAGTAAAAATGCGGAGTTAATCAAGGATGCGTACAAGAATTATCTTACACTCGAATCCTGGAAGGTCCCGATAAAAACGAACTATCTGCTGATACTGAGTTTCTTCACACTTCTCGTCCTTTTTATGGCTTTATGGGTTGCGCTCAGGATATCACGTGGCATTACAGACCCTATACAGATACTGGCCCAGTCAACAGAACAGGTCGCCAAAGGCAACCTGGATGTTTCAGTGGATATCAGCAGGGAGGACGAAATAGGGCTTCTTATCAGTTCATTTAACAATATGGTGAAAGAGCTGAAGGAAGGCAAGGAATCCCTGCAGCATGCATGGACCGAATCCGAAAGACGCAGGCTTATCATAGAAAAGATACTCGAAAATGTAAATTCAGGAGTTATATCCCTGGATACTGCCAGCAATATCATTACGGTTAACAGCGCTGCCTGCAAGATACTGAACATATCTCCGGATGAGATCATCAACAAGAACTATTCTGTCCTGTTGTCAATGCTGCAGTCTGAAGAATTGAAGGAGATAGTCAGGAATATAAGAGTGCGCGAGTTCAAGGGGATCGAGAAGGAGGTCAGGGTATCGGTTGGCGACAGGAGGATTCTTTTGAGGATTTTTATAACCAGCCTGAGGGATTCACAGAACTTCCTTGGAACGATTGTTGTTTTTGACGACCTCACAGAGGTAGTCAGGGCCCAGAAGGCCCTGGCATGGGAAGAAGTTGCCAGGAGGATTGCGCATGAGATAAAGAACCCTTTGACGCCCATAAGACTTTCGACCGAACATATGATAAAGAAATGGCAGAACAGGGACGATGATTTCGGCAAGGTATTTGAACGCTCTACCAAGACCATTATAAAGGAAGTGGAGAGCTTGAAGAGGCTTGTTAACGAATTCTCAAGGTTCGGCAAGATGCCCGAAATAAATAAGACTTCGGTCCTGACATCCACTATAATAGATAGTGTTGTTAACCTCTATAAGGATTATAAAGGTGTGGAGATAAAAGTATCCAGGCAGGATGATGAGCCTTATGTCGAACTGGATGCAGAGCAGTTTAAAAGGGTTATAATAAACATTGTTGACAACGCGATTGAGGCGCTGCAGGGGAAAGGGAAAATAGACATAGTGATAGGGCATGATATGCGGGAAAACAGGATATACGTTGATATAAAAGACAACGGCCCCGGGATAAGGGAAGAAGACAGGGAAAAACTGTTTCTGCCTTATTTTTCTACTAAGAAGGACGGCACCGGACTTGGTCTTGCAATAGCAAGCAGGGTTATAAAAGAACATAGAGGGCATATAGGGATAATGGATAATAAACCCAGGGGCACAATATTTACTATAGAGCTGCCTGTAAAGGGAGATTAGATGTCAAAACCTGTTGTTATGATAGTTGACGATGAAGAGGGCATCAGGGGGACACTTTCGGGGATATTCGAGGACGAAGGTTATGATACGGTTACTGCCGATTCAGGTGAAGAGGCGCTCAGAATTACAAAGGAGGCAGTTCCTGACATTATCCTGCTGGATGTTTGGCTGCCCGGGATGGACGGAATCCAGACTATGGAAAGGCTCAGGGAAGGCAACCCAGACCTCCCCGTAATAATTATTTCAGGCCACGCCAATATTGAGCTTGCTGTCAAGGCAACAAAGATCGGGGCATACGATTTTCTTGAAAAACCACTTTCTATGGAAAAAGTCCTCCTGACCGTCAACAGGGCATTTGAAAGAAAGAATCTCGAGATCGAAAATAAAACTCTCCGTGAAAACCTGATCAGAAAGTGGAAGATGGTTGGAGATTCACCGAAGATGAATCAGTTGCAGGAACAGATAAAGATGGCAGCGCTGAGCAACAGCAGGGTTCTGCTGCTCGGGGAGAGCGGTTCCGGCAAGGAGCTTGTAGCGCACCTGCTGCATGAAAACAGCTTGAGGGCAGGCAGACCATTTATAGAAGTCAACTGTGCTGCGATTCCCCAGGAACTGATAGAGAGTGAATTGTTCGGACATGAAAAGGGTTCATTCACA
>JAKAKQ010000172.1 GCA_021813425.1 Nitrospirota bacterium | reverse complement strand
TTCGTCCGGCCAGGGTAGCGGCCTTGAGGAGGTAGTAAAAAAGGACATTTACCGCAACGCCGATTAAGAGAAAGATCAGCATAGCTACTGATGTTGCATAGGTCATAGCGCCTATTCCTACAACCTCCCCTATGACAAAGGGGATCGAAAAAAAAGTCAGGAAAAGCGAACTGCCCGTTTCAACAATACCGGCGCGCCTCGACCTGATAATCCTTCTCCACTGTCTGTAAACCTGTGACAGCAGCACCGAAACCCCTGCGGTCCATCCTGAAAGCCAGACGCACATAAAAAGAAAAATCGGCAGTCTCCCTTTATCGGCAGCATCCCGGAAGCCGCTCAGGATCAGGAGGCAGATGGTCAGGAGAATGCCCGCGATAAAGTACCGATGATTCGTTACAAAATAGATCTTTTCATAGGTGAGGGAAAGATAATTCTTGAGGCCGTCTATAGCAGACCTTATCCTTGTGTGGTTCGCGGTCTCAAGCGTTATCGTTTTATCAGAACCGAGCAGCTTATTGAGGACACGTTCTTCATCAGTGGACAACGGCGATGTGCCTCTGTCCTGCTTCTCGATAACATATTTGCCGTAGTCATCCTTTATCTTTACATGTCCCTTGACCGCCATATTTATGACTGCAGAAGCTAATATCTTGTCATCGTATCCCATCTCTTTTATATACCGCATGACGGCAGGGGTCATTTTTTCAGGCGGGGTATACCGTGTCATGATCGTACCGGGTCCGGGGTCCTTGCCGACCCGCAGCCATACAAATCCATAATACAGGGCTATCAGGAGGAGACTGAAAAGACCGGTAATAATCCCCTTGTTGTCAGAGATGAGATAGGCCATCTTCTCTTTTTGCGACGGCTCCCGTATGTAGCCTTTCGGCCATGTAACAACTATCGTGAGACCTTCATACCTTTCAAAAGGCCGTGTCGTCGTGAATAAAACGGCGCCTGACGCATCACGGGAGATCTTGAAATATTTTTCCTTTAAACCCTGAAGGCCCGTATAAGCGTCTGTTTCCATAATATTCTTCATGGCTTCTTCCGGCAGCCGCACGAAAGCAGAGGCATTTTCGATTGGGAAATTCCATCCGTTGCCTGTCACATTCCAGTAGAGTTCGTCATGATTTTTGAAGTAACCTATCTGCCGGTCGGTTTTATAGACAATGGTATAGGTGTACTCCCCTGTATCGAGAAAGACATTCTTGTCTCCGATATAGACCCGCTTGCCGTTTTCCTCATCAGTGATATGGTAAGGTTCAGGGCTGCCGTTTTTCAGGACTTCGATCACTGTAAAACCTACAGTGTATCTTTTGCCATGCCAGTCCTTATAACGTGTCGGAAAATCCCTGTAGATCCCGCGTTTGATCTGATCCTGCTCGCACCTGACTGTGATTGTCTCCTTCACGGTCATGGACGCATCAGCAGCAACGGTAATCTCGCTCTGGAAGTTCCTGATTGTCTCTTCTGCTTGAGCAGATGCACAAAATATGAAAAGAACAGCAAAGAGCAAAATCGTTTTCAAATATTTCATGACGACACTACCGTCCTTTTTCTATTATCATGGTTTATGTTATAAATCATCAAAGATATTAAAAATCATTTAAGATCTTTTTATTTCTGTCATTCCCGCCTGTCGGGAATCTTTCTTAAGAAGGATTGCGGATCCCGAAAGCTTTCGGGACAATGACAACCATTGGAACAGAGTTCGCTATGAATTATCCGGGTTATTTCTTGAAAACAGTAAGGGCAGGCCTAAACCTGCCCTTCTTTAATGAATAAGCATCTAAGTATTATTTTTTCTTGGTTTTCGGTTCTTCTTTCTGTTTTGATTCTTCTTTCGGTTCAGCAGTTTTCTCAGGCGCGGTCTGCTCAGGTGCAACCTGGGGTTTTTCCGTCTTCGCAGGGGCAGGCTTTGGTAAGGCATCCTTGTTTATCTCTACCTTATAGCTATTTTTCAACTCGCCCATATATTTATCAAAGACCTCTTTCTGTCTTTCAGCAGAAAGTTTCTGGGAAATCATGTCCTTCACCCTGTCGAAATCCACAACAGGACCTGCCTTTCTGTCAGTCACCTTAATAATATGGTATCCAAACGGGGTCTTAACAGGGTTGCTGATCTCACCGGACTTCAGGCTGGATGCAGCACTTTCGAATTCCGGGACCATCTGGCCTTTAGAGAAATAACCGAGATCGCCGCCATTCTTTGCTGACGCCTTATCGATAGAAGATGTTTTTGCAATGTTTTCGAATTTCTCTCCCTTGCCTAACCGGGCCAATATCTTCTTCGCTTCATCTTCTGTCTTTACAAGTATATGGCTTGCCTTTATCTGGCTTGTCGTTGTGAAATCTTCTTTGTGTTTATCATAGTAATCTTTGACTTCCTGGTCAGAGACCTTTGCCTTTGAGATAATCTCTTTTTCGAAAAGTTCTGAAATGAGAGTCAGCTTCTTGAAGTCTTCCAGCTTTTTCTGAAACTCGGGTCCCTTGTCTATCCCTTTTTTGATGGCTTCCTGATACAGGATCTCTTTTTTGACTATTTCATCAAGAAACCTTCCCTTGCCCCCTTCATCCTCAAACATCTTCTGTGCGTATTCAGGCAATGTCTGAAATTCCCTGTCAAAATCCGCCTGGGTAATTACGGCGCCGCCGACCTTGGCGATATATGGACCCTTCTGCTCCGCGCCCTTTTTTGTACAGGCAACCATCGAAAATATTATGAGAAAAATAAATAATGCTTTTTTCATTAAACCTACCTCCGATTGATAAAGTGTATATTTATAACACATATCCATGAGTATTTTAAAGTATTTTGACACGAAAACTTTTTTTATGATAAATTAATTGAATTCATGAAAAGTTTTGACCTTTCAAAGAAGCTTTACAAGAAAGCCCTCTCTGTAATACCCGGGGGCGTGAACAGCCCTGTTCGTGCCTTCAAGGCTGTCGGAGGCAATCCCATCTTTATCGAAAAGGCAAAAGGGTCAAAGATCTACGATGCTGACGGCAATTCCTTTATAGATTATGTCCTGTCATGGGGGCCGATGATACTCGGCCATGCACACCCGGCAGTTGTAAGGGCGCTCAAAAAAGCCGTGGAAAAAGGTACGAGTTTTGGCGCGCCAACAGCCCTTGAAGTTGAACTCGCCGAACTGGTGCTGAAGGCCTATCCCTCGATGGATAAGGTGCGGATGGTAAATTCCGGCACCGAGGCAACAATGAGCGCTATCAGGGTTGCGAGGGGATTTACCAAAAGAGACAGGATAATCAAATTCGAAGGATGTTACCACGGACATGCTGACGGCCTTCTTGTTAAGGCAGGTTCCGGTGCCACTACATTCGGCATCCCTGACAGTCCGGGTGTGCCGAAATCCTATGCAAAAAATACTATTACATTACCTTTTAACGATATAAACGCAGTAAAAAGAACGATCGAAAAAGAATGGCGCTCAATAGCATGCGTAATTATCGAGCCTGTGGTCGGGAATATAGGCTGCGTTCTCCCAAGGCCCGGTTTTCTGGAAACATTAAGAAAATTAACTGAAAGGAACGGTATCGTACTTATATTCGATGAAGTAATGACCGGATTCAGGGTATCTTTTGGCGGTGCGCAGTCATATTACGGAATAAAACCTGATATGACATGCCTTGGCAAGGTCATCGGCGGCGGACTCCCTGTTGGGGCATATGGAGGGAAAAAGGAGATTATGTCTATGGTTGCACCTGAAGGTCCTGTGTACCAGGCAGGCACCTTATCAGGCAATCCTCTGGCCATGACAGCAGGAATCACAACCTTAAAAGAATTATCCAAAGCCGGTGTATACAGGAAGATCGGGAAGAGATCATCCATGCTCGAAAAGGGGCTCGTTGATGCTGCAAGGCGTGCCGGACAAAGCACGCGTTTTTACAGGGCCGGCAGCATGTTCTGCACTTATTTTACTGACAGGGAAGTCTATGATTACAATACAGCAAAGATGTCCGATACCGGGAAATTCTCAAAATTCTTTTCAGGCATGCTGCAGAGAGGTATAAATCTTGCGCCATCACAGTTTGAGGCAGGCTTTATGTCTCTTGCACATTCGGACAAAGACATAGAAAAAACAATAAAAGCAGCATACGAAACGCTTAAGAAAATTTGATTTTTTAGGGGAGGCTTTAGATGTTTAATCCTTTAAACTGGTTAAAGGAAGGAATTCCTTTAAAAGGCAAGATTATTATTGCGGTCCTTTTGCTTTTCATCATGGTGGGCGGAGGGATTGTCGCATTCAAGTTTTATGATTTCACCCAGAACAATCCGAAATTCTGTGTCAGCTGCCATCTGATGCAGCCCGCCTATGACGCATGGGCGGCGAGCGAACACAAGGCCCTGAACTGCCATGACTGTCACCATCTTACAATACCCGAACAGAACAAGCTTCTGGTCAGCTTTGTCCTGCACAGGCCCACGACTGTACCTGAAAGACACGGAAAGGTCATTGTACCATGGAAACTCTGCATTGAATGCCACTGGGAAAAGAACGATAAGTTTAAAACAGCAAAGTCAATAAACCAGTCCAGGATACATGCAAAACATGTTTTCATGGAACAGATAGAATGCGTAAAATGCCATGGATACATCACGCATAAATTCACTGCGGAGGAAAGATTCTGTATCAAATGCCATCAGGGCAAGGAAGTTCACGGCACGGGGATGGAAGCACTTGCATGTCTTAACTGCCACACTGACAGGACCCAGGACCTCAAGCCCGGAAGAAAGAAATGCCTGTTCTGCCACGGCCCTGAAAAGATAAGGGAGGAGTTGATCGCAGACGGGACATTGGATGTTACCCATTATCGTCCTAAACAGAATACGATCAACAGAGCAATCAAGATCGATGTGCCTGATAATGCACCCATGCAGTTTAACTGCTATGAATGCCACAAACCTCATAAGACCGCAAGACCTGACTGGGGCAACTGTCTTGGATGCCACCAGAACATAATTAATGTCGGGAAACATAATACCCATATACAGGTTATGGGTATGAAATGCAAACAGTGTCATAAACCTCATGTCTGGAGGGTAACCCAGGAACAGGCAAAGAAGGATTGCGTGTCATGCCATGAGTACAAAGACCCGAAGCGTTTTCTCGGGACTTAATAATAGTTGCATTGGTAAGGAGACATCTTCAGAAAATCTCCCCTCACTCCTCTTTGCTAAAGAGTCCCGAATGCTTTCGGGATTTGGCAAAGGGAGGTTAGGAGGGATTTTATAATTGGATGTCTTCATACTTATGAACTCCTTAGTAAGTCTTAAAATATCACGGGGCCGGAGATAAAAATATAAATAATTCCGGCTCCTTTAAAATTCCTGTATAATCAGGGGAGGAGCTTAACAATGAGGTGTAGTCCATGAAAAATCATGTCTATAGACCGTTAATTGTAGTCTTATGTCTTATTGGTCTGATCCTGATCGCCAGAATTTTCTATGTGCCAAAGGATTTTGGTGTTCATGAGAGAGGTTATATGTACGGATGGTACAGAGAGGGCAATACAGAGGACTGGACAAAGGTTGCGGTTAAATACCAGGGGGAGGATTATTGCAAAGGCTGTCATCCTGACAAGTATGATAGTATCATGAAGACCCCCCATGCGATAATCCAGTGCGAAAACTGCCATGGCCCTGCAATCGAACACCCTTCAAACCCGCAAAAACTGGCAATCGACAAAAGCAGGGCGCAATGCCTGAGATGTCATGCATCCCTTCCATATCCCACAAGCGGAAGGGCGAAGATAAGGGGCATCGACCCTGAAAAACATAACCCGGACATCGAATGCGTCATGTGCCATAACCCGCACAAGCCTTCTCTGGAGGGATTAAAATGATAAACAGAAGAGACTTTCTAAAAAATACAGTCAAAGGCATAGCCGGAATAACACTGTCACTTTCCGCCATAGAAATTATAGACCCCCAAAAAATCTTTGCCGACAAAACCGATAAATCAAAGGTCAGATGGGTGTTTCTGGTCGACACATACAAATGCGTCGGCTGCGGTTTCTGCGTTAAGGCATGCAAACAGGAAAACGAGATACCTTATGACGCCAATGTAACAAGGACATGGGTCGAAAGATATGTCATAACAAAGGACGGAAAATTCTTTGCCGACACGCCTAAAGGCGCAAGGGATGGTTTTATTACGGGCAAGATCGACCTTGGCCAGGGGAAA
This sequence comes from Nitrospirota bacterium, assembly GCA_021813425.1. Lineage (GTDB taxonomy): Bacteria > Nitrospirota > Thermodesulfovibrionia > Thermodesulfovibrionales > UBA6898 > JAKAKQ01. The sequence continues at coordinate 24,997 of JAKAKQ010000172.1, read as the reverse complement.
TTTCAGGACATAAAAAAAGAAGATATAGATAAGGCATTCTTCGTTCCCAAGCTCTGCAATCAGTGCGAGAACCCTCCGTGCGTTCAGGTCTGTCCTGTCGGCGCAACCTATCAGGCCCCTGACGGTGTCGTGCTTGTAGACAGGAAATGGTGCATCGGCTGCGGTTACTGCATAATGGGGTGTCCGTATGGTGTAAGATTCTTTCACCCCGTATATCATACTGCCGAGAAATGCAATTTCTGCTACCACAGGATAACAAAAGGGCTTAAGACCGCATGTGTTCAGGCCTGTCCTTTTGGTGCAAGGCAGATCGGGAATATCAAAGACCCCAACGACCCTGTTACAAAGATCATCATGACCGAGAGGGTCGGAATATTGAAGGAAGAATACGGGACAAAACCTCAGGTCTATTACATAGGTCTGGATAAGGAGGTAAAATAATCATGGTCCATGGTGAAGTCTGGACATTAAAAGAGCTTTTCGTATACCCGAATGAATATATCTACTGGAGTATCCAGATCGTTATGTATCCCTTCATGACAGGGCTTGTCGCAGGGGCGTTCGTGCTTTCTTCGCTCTATCACGTCTTCGGGATAAAACAGCTTAAGGAAATGGCAAGGTTTGCACTTGTCTTTTCATTCGCCCTTCTCTTTGCCGCGCCCATGCCGATAGTCCTGCATCTGCAGTTCCCGTTCAGAGGTATTAATGTATTCATGACGCCTCACTTCACATCCGCAATCGCTGCATTCGGAATCGTGTTTTTCACATACGGTGCCATAGTTGCTTCTGAACTCTGGTTTCTCTACAGGAAACATTTTGTCGAGATCGCACTGCCGCTCAAACAGAAGCAGGACAAAAGCCTGTTTGAATGGATCAAGTTTCTGATTTTCTGCGCGCTGACTTTGGGCGAATATAACATTGACGAGGAGTCATTGAAACGGGATGAAAAGGCGATCAAGATCCTCGCAGGCCTTGGAATTCCTGTTGCGTGCTTCCTGCACGGTTATGCAGGATTCATCTTCGGCTCGGTCAAGGCAAACGCACTCTGGATGACGCCTCTCATGCCTGTCATATTCATCATGTCTGCGATCGTGTCGGGCATCGCGCTCTGTATGCTCACCTATATAGTTACCATGGAGATAAGGAAACTGATTTTTGCGCGCAAAAAGACACCTTATCAGGTCTTTCAGTCAAAGGAAGAGATAAAGGGTGTTGAAATAAACGTTATTCAAATGACAGCCAGATACCTTCTCTTCTTCCTGATATTTGCGATAAGCCTTGAGCTTTTAGACCTGATATTCAGGGGATATACTGCGGTCAAATCATGGGATGTTTTAAGAAGCGTCATCTACGGGAAGGACTTTATTGATATCTTCATACTTCAATACGGAATCGGCAACCTCGTCCCGTTTATACTCTTTTTAATGCCGGGACTTACGATAAGAAGGGCCGTGCTCGGTGTAATTCTTGTCCTCTTCGGCGTATTCATGATGAGGTGGAATGTTGTTATCGGCGGCCAGGCATTCTCGCTCTCCTTTGCCGGATACATGCATTATCATATGCCGATTATCCCGCATGACTGGGACACCTTCAAGGAAGGTCTTGGCGGCGCTTTGAGCATATTTATCATGCCGTTTGTGCTTTTCTGGATAATCAGCAAACTTTTCCCTGTGTTTGAGTACAAGGAAAGCCATTAATACTTGACAATAAAAAAACCTTCTCACAGAAAACCTGTGAGGAGGTTTTTTTATATTCTGGACCGGTTCACTGACCTGCAGCAGACCAGATACTGCCAATACTTCTTATAATCAATATGAATCCCAATGTTGCAAGGGCCAGGGCAAAGGGTATAAGCAAACACCCCGGTGTAGGCTTATCGACATATCCGTAACGACCGGTATAGTAGTCGGTGAATTCACCAATTTCATTTCGGTAGATGAACATCAGGATACCGATTACAAATATCAGAATGGCGCAGAAGAGGTCTGCAAACTGACTATTAAGAACATTAGCCATCGATCAATCCTTGCCTGTTACTCAGCGAGTCTACAGAAAAATCATTTTTATGCTCCTCAATGATCCTTTGAATTTCATTCAATTTTCCGTAATTCAGCCCATGCGATACAGCCAACTGCACCGGGGCAGAAGGTTAAGATGGCTTGGTTTTATCGCGATGTATGGATTCAGAATAGTATTTCTCAGCACACTCGGGGCACAGACCGTGAGAAAACAGCGCTTCAGAATGATCGCTCATATATTTTTCAAGTGGTTCCCATTTATTTTCTTTGCGGATCTTTTTGCAATATGAACAAATCGGCAAAAAGCCCTCAAGAAATTTTATTTGTTTCAGAAGTCGTAGTGATAAATAAATAGAAAATATCCCAAGTGCAATGATATATAAGCCTTCGATAAGTGCTTCAGCCCAGTTTATTGGCGTTGCCGGAAATCCAAATATATTGTAAGGGAAATCAAATACTTCATCACCAACGATTAAAAAAACCAAAATCCCATATCCGAGAAGCTGATATCCTATCGCTCTAAAAGTGATTAATTTTTTAGTAATTATCTTCATTTATTCTGTGTAATGCCCTAAATCACTGGCAGGCTGAAAGCCTGTCCAGTGGATTTTATTGTGTACGCCCGGCATGGGCGTGAACTTATGGGGTGTCCGCCCCGGCGGATTCGCCGAGGAGAAAAAGTCCCCTGTACGAGAACCGAAAGGTATTCATGATTAAGAATACTAACAAAAGTACGAGCCGAAGGCAATGGCGTCTCCGTGAATTGTATACATTGTGGATTGGGATTCACTATCCGGCTAATGCCGACCTATCCCGGTGACTATCGGGATAATTTCTGCGAAACGCCCATTGCGGACCCGCATGATGGGTGTTGTGGGGGGGGACGGCTAATTACCGTCCCTTACCCGATTAGCCAAAATCTATAACTCATCTCCCTGTATTGGCTTACGGCTTGGAACTTTAGCCAGTATTTTTCTGAAATCTTCTTTCTTCGCTCTTTTGGCTCTGGCCTTCAAATAGTCTTCTGTCAGCAATGCAGAAATTTTTTCTGATACAGCAGATGAAATAAACTGGTTGATGGATACACCTTCATTTTTTGCAATTTCTCTGATATGCCGATGTATAGATTCCGGCAATCGTAGACTAAGAGCACTCATAATATCTCCTCCATTAATTCTTTTGGGGTTATCGCTTTTATGCCAAAGGTTTCTGCGCCTTTGAAGTCCTTTGTATTGTAAGTTACAATAAGTTTTGCTCCTGAAGCAATGGCTAATTCCAGCAAATGATCGTCTTTAGGGTCAGGAAGACGAGGGCGCCACAGAAAATATATCTTTTGATGGTCGCTTTGCAAGCAAAAGTAATCCAGTAGCTTTTCAATTTCATGTTCTGATAAGCCTAAGACTGCCTGATTCCTCTTGAGGATGTCTTCATATTCAAATAATAAAGTTGTTGATATAACCATTTTAATTTTCCCTTCTTCTATTGTTTGTAACACCCTGAAAGAAGCTCCTTTTGATGAATAGAGACCCGCATAGAGAACATTAGTATCAAGAACAATCCTTGTCTTCTTCCCAGGCATATTATAATACTACATGCGGTATCACTATATTGTCAAGTGGTGATATTAACTTTATGGTTAACGAGTCTGTAGAAAAGTCATTTTTAAAACGTCCCTGGTTTCTTGGAATTTACAATCCATTATTTTCTGGTTTTATTTTCCTGAAACACCCTTTTTTAGTCAGCCAGACTCTTTTGAAGTGCAGTTTATTTCTCTATTCTTATTATTCTCTGCTTCATTTCTTTTGCTTTTCATCTTTCTCATGCAAACCCTTCTGTCCCGAAAGCCTTCGGGATGAACTTTTAAGATATTTTTGTGCTATTCGTCCTATACCATTCAGATTAACTCAATATATACTCCAATCGCTTCTTGGGATTATCAAATATGATGTCTTTTATATCAAAACCTTCGGGATCAAAATCCCCTCCAATCCAATTCAACAGTTCTTCATGCCTCTCATGATTGGGGTCCATTATAGCCTCTAAAAATTCCTCATATCCCCATGTTCCTCCGCAATCCTCAGGCGGACATGCTCTTGCACCATCCACACATATCGGATATGTAATGCCTTTTTCTTGTGGGAGTATCTTTTCAAGTTTTACAATGTGCTCCCAATTATCGCCATAGTCGTAAATATAATCTGCTTTGTTATTCTTGCTGGAAAAATAATTTGATATTTTCCGTTTCCATCCAGCAAGAATTCCTGCATCGAAGTCTTCATATGGGATTCCAATTTTTTCTTTAAAATCTTTTGCGGGATTCAGTATCTCAAAATGATGAAGATGAGTATCAGTCCATCCCATGGCATCCTGAACAGCTACATGTAAATCCCAAAATGTATATGTTTCAGGAACTTGTATGCGCCGCCATATAGGTGGCTTAATCCTTTTCAGTGTTATCTTGAATTGGTAAAACTTGTCATCTTTCTGTTTCATTAATTACTCCCACGATTACAATTAAATAATGATAAAGCATATTCGAACATCCCCTGCAATATCTGCCTGTCAAACTGAATCGGTATGAATTTCCCATGGGTATAATCATATCCCTTGTATCTCGCCATATGTCTCCTTTCCTGCTAACCCGTTTTGTTTCTTGCTTCATGTAATGATATGGCGATTTATCTGGGTTTGCAAGACTTTTTTAGACTTTTTCTACAGCTTCAACGACAAGCCGAGCCGCCTCGACGGCTTGTGCGACTAGTTGGAACCCAGTCCTAATTACTATATGTTGTTTAAGTTGGCAACGTCCCCTTCCTACCCTCTCTATCTCGTCTTGTATCTCACCTTTGAACCATTCAGCCGGTACCACCAAACGTTTTATATTCAGATTTATTGATTTTTCATAATAAAATCTGTTACCCATTGGCAAACTCGATAATCTGAATTTAGCGATTTATGATCAATCCACTCAAAAGTATCAATACGATTAACAATATCAGCCACCCCCACCTCAAAACGTGCTGATGACTGCGGAACCATTCCATCGTTGGGTTTGCTTAAATATGCATACCCCGCTTTTTCTACAGATGTAGGTTCGGGAGTATACCATTGATAACACGTTGCAATACCAAGATGGTAGCAGGAAGGATATGTGCCAGTTCTACCGTTTATTAGCCAGTAGTTTGAACGCTGAGTTTCCTGAAACTCCATTTTTGAATTAAGATCATTAAGAAAATCTGACCCCGGTTTTAGATCTCCAACTCCAGATACACTTCCAAAGGGAACAAAATGAGAAAGGTCGGAGCCAAGATGTGGTGTGCCAAGTGTTACTAATCTGTAAAAATCGCCTCCCTGTGCAATATAAGAACGGGACACAAGTCCGCCCATCGAGTGGGCTATTATTAATGGTTTTGAAGTAATATCTCCATTATTTTGTTTAGTTTCTATCATGTTAAGTAATACTGTAGCGTTATCTGAAATATGATCCCACCATTTGTACTCAAAAACCCATACATTGCCAACAGCATTCTCAGATCCCAATAAGGTTATATTTACCGAACTTTGACCGGGGGAAATTGCAACAGAAGTATTTAATTCATAAAAATCATCGCTGTCATCTGTTTTAAATCTGCTTACACCCGGAATGGTAGTGCTTATTATACTAATAGAAACAGAATTAGACATGTTTGATACAACCGCAGTAGCAGTTCCTTTTATTGAAGGATTGTTTGGATCAGCGACATTGAAAACAATCTGAGATATACCATACGGTAGTATGTTTAATGTTCCAGTAGCTTTCGTCGTTAAATTAACACCATATTCTCTAAAATAATCTATCATTGTATTCCATGTTTCCGCATTATCATCCATGCCATGGATGAGTATTACGCTCCTACCATTTCCAGCCAGTTTTAAATCAAGTTTATAGGAATTATCAAAAGATGACGTTAAAGGGAAGTCTTTATGCAGAAAGACAAATTGGGTTTTGCTTTCTACTCCGTCAATTGATATTTGGAGAGAATGTTTATCTTCAATTGCACCATAAATTCTGATAAGTGAGTTATTTTCAGTTCCTTCCATAGTAAAAGTAGTCTCACTATTAAATATTCCCGATAGTGAAATTGAATTGTTAATGCCAAATTCTTCAGGTATTGTTAAAGAGCCTGTTAAATTATTCTCATCCTGAACGATATTAAGAATATAACTGCTATCAGCAGTTCGTTCAGTACCATACGAGTCCATTAATAAATGGCCTGTCCATTCGCCATTAATATCAACTTGTTGTTGTGAATTATCATTGCCGCAGCCAGTACACAATGCAATACCAATAAGTAATAGTGCAATCAGTTCAATTTTTAAACGTTTCATTTTAAACTCCTTTCTACATTAATATGCGCATGACTTCTATGGCCTAACGAGTCTGTAGGAAAAGTCCTCTTTGATTCGAGCCCCCCAAATTCAGGGGGTCTCTTAACCCTTCGACAGTCTGCGTTCGTTTAATATAGCGCATTTTACGCATTCATTTTCCCCTTTCATAGTGCAAATATTTTGTCAAGTGACTTTTTCTACAGCTTCAACGAGGCAAATCAGCTGCGGGGAATATCCGTTATCAAAATTAATGAGCAGCTATTCCCCGTCCGCTGGATTTTTTTGTTAAGCGCTGTGTCGTTTTTGTTAAATCAAGCAAAGATCTCAATGCCTCATTTACGGCATCTGAATCTGTAAATGATTTAGCAATATCCGGCTCAAGCATTACGACATTAGCTCCTTCAGATAGAAGGCGTTTGTGATATTTGCCGCGAACAGCTTTTGAATAATCAAAATCATATTCCGGCCGTAATTCATCGCTAATTTTCTTGCCTTTAGCTTTCATGTCTTTTCCTTTCATGCGCAGTTGCAGACCGCGCGCTTATAATACGTATTGTTTTTCCTCTTTCGGCATGTGAAACAACAAGCAGTCTTCTATGGGAGGAGTAGCCAATGGTTATTAATCTCTGCTCCTCATGAGAGTGGTCAGGATCATCAAAAGTTGCCGATAACGGATCATAAAAAACCGTCATGGCTTCTTCAAATGAGACCTTGTGCTTTTTGAGGTTCTTTTTTGCCTTCTCCCTATCCCATTCGAATTGCATAACGCTATTTTATCATTATTCCAGGTTTGTTCGATAGACATTGTCAAGTTCGTGACATTGCGTTAAACACGGCGAGCAGTAGCAGTGCGCTGACTCCAAGGAGAAAATAACCCACCTTATAAAGTTTGGCGTATCCCTTTGTCATATGGCCAGGGCCGAAGGAAAACCAGATGCCTCTCTTGTATAACAACATTTTCGAAATGATAAGGCAAGCAAGACCGGCAGACAACAGGCCAAAGGGAAACATTGTGATGATCGAAGGATTCCGAAAAAGACTTGGGCCGATGAGGGCGGCTATTAGCAAAATGACAACCAAAATTATCATGGGATCGAAATCGATTTGCCATAATATCTTCTTCCCGCTTTTATCTTTCTTCGAAATCCAGAGAGACATATTACCTCTTACAATTAGCTTATATGACCGCTGAAACGACGACCTTTTATCTGTATTAATATTTTATCTTAAAGCTTAACGAGTCTGTAGAAAAAGTCATTTTTAAGAAGTCTCTGCTTTCTTAAAATCTATAATCCGTTATTTTCTGGTTATATTTCTTATGAACATATTAAAGGGGACAGGCTACTTTTTTTGCCATACCCTCCATACTGTGCATTCGTGTCTCTTCATCGGCTATACATTCTATTCACAAAAAAGTAGCCTGTCCCCTTTTCACTCCTGTAACGACATGGGTAATAGAAATGCTTGGTCTTGGTTATATTCCTTAAATGACATCTCCTGCCTCCTTTGCTTCCTTATTGATAAGCAGGTTTTGTGCCATCATTTTGGGACAGCTCCCTGTCCTCTTTTTTACTTTTCTCTTTTACTCTTTCTTAGTGGATATCCAAGTGCACGGCGCATTAGGAATTGGTAATGATTATTCTTTTATCAATTTAACTCTGTTTTTACGTAATTCATAGATAGTAACTACCTTAAATAGCTTACTATTATCGATTTTAGCCCGATATAGTAAATTCAACGTGAATTTAGAGGCTTCTTTTTCTGTTTCAAGCATATCTATAAATTCTTGTAGAGGTCTATTGTTGTTCGGGCCCCTGGATATTTTAAATGTATTTATATAATATTTTTTTCCTCCCGGCCCTATTTCTACGACAGGGTTAAAGCCATCCTTAGTGATTACTGCAGCTACATCACCTATATTTTTGACTTCGTATTTGACTTTCATATTGATATGCTCTCCAGCAATTTTAGCCTCAATAAAGTAACCGCTACGTTCAAAACGACTTGGAGTGGCAAAAAGATGAGGAAGCCCTTTAGTGGGCGATTCGCTTTGATTCTCAGGCGGTCCGACAATTGTTACTGATCCATCATCGTTTTTTCTTGTTATAATTGATGGGTTAGATTCCATAAACCAAGTATGCTCAGCTGCAGCCGTAAATTTTACTTCATTGCCTTTGTTATCTGAAGGAATAAAAGATTTTACTTTGTCAATTATCGTCTGGTACCTCTCATCGGTTTTAAATTCACGATCATTGTAGATTGTCTTGTTGTGAGTGAAAAAAAACTCATTTAACGTGAAAGATTTCATGTCAGATTTACGATAGTAATTTATACTAACAGAATACACAGCGATAATGTCATTGCCATTAATACCAATTGTTGAATGTTCTATATCAGCAAATGGTTCAAGCTCTTTGGCTGATATTGCATGATCAAAATTCTTGAAACCTGTTTTGATAAATTCAACAATTTTATTTTCTTTTGTGCTGTAAACGTAAATATTTATTTCGGCAGAGACCGAAACTGCCGTAACAGGACCAGAGTTTTTAATAATAATAGTAGGGTTTTTCGTGTCTCTATAAGAGCTATCTTTTTCAACTTTGATGGGGTATTCCATTAAACATGAAACGTTGGGCTCTATGGCGTTTTGCGTTGCTAAAGTTGTACTTGCCTGATTCTTCCATATCTCGTTTTGCCAAATCAAAAAACCTGTAAGGAGACCGAAGACAAGACCGCCAAACAAGGTCCAAATAAACCAAGTTTTATTAGAGGAATAAAAAACACCGCACAAAACAAATAGAATTGTTGAAAAGAAGCCTGTTAAATAAACAGTAGAATCAGGAATATATTTCATCTCGTTTGCTTCTCATAAAATCAGACAATTAATAGGGAAATTTATTTTTCGCTCCAACGTACGGTACAGCGAGAGCCAGTTTTATCGGTGATTTGCTGCAGCCGTTGATTAGACGGCATGCCATAATGCTATGGAAGGTGTTTGTCAATGAAACTTCGCACCCCCATGATCATTGTAAGCACCTCAGTGTGTGTAATCTCGCCGACCTTTCCATGGTCCGCCTTGTTTCGCGTGTCGCCCCAAGCCGTGATCTGTTTGTTCTCAGATTGCGAAATGACCTCAATCTGTTTGGACGGCTGGTATAGACATGCTTGAAACTTCGAGATCGACGACCGCTGTGGGTCATAGGGCAGGCTATGTACGTCGCAAAGGCGGCGCAGAGCATCCTCAAGTGAAGCACCAGCGAGAAAGGCTGAGATTCTGAGTTGTATCTGCTTCTGTGTTTGATCTTTGCTCTGCTCAGCAGCTTGAGCTTGAGCCTGGGCGATATCCAGAAAGTCAGTCTCAATCTCTCGCGCGATGGTCAGCCTCGGGCTCTTAAGTGCCCCCTGGTCAAAAAGTGTCAGAACGCTTCTGCAGGTACCTAAGACCTTGGTCCAATCCGCTGATGCAACCGCTTTTTCAATCGCTGACATTATCGGGTGACTGCCGCCGACTGTGTCATAGACTACCGATTGAGCAAGAGATGCTGCTTCGTAGAACTGGACCGTGCTCTGCTTGTCCTGTACCAACTGACGGATACGCTCGATGCGGGCCTTTATAGCTGCGTCTTCGTGTGATGCCATTTTATCTCCCACTGTATAACGAGTCTATATTTCATTTCAACAGGATACTACCAACGATTGCTCCAACTATTGTTGCCGTAATGAAAATGCCTACGAAGACAAGTATGGTTCTAATCGCTTTAATGCGTCTGGTCTTTATCAAGTATGCTGGAACTACCAATGGCCATGCCAAGTAAAGCAATAGTCCCATGTCGTGCATCCATGATACTTTGTATGTCCTGTTGTCTTGTACGAGCCACCAGCCTATTGCCCACATAAAGGATATCCAATAAAGCAACTGAATATTAGCCGGAATATCTGTGTCTAGTCCAATGTATATTCCACCAATGAATTGTGCAAGTATCAGCAAAAAATATAGCATTACCGTTGGGGATATAATGATGTTGAACGCTTTGTTCATCTTATCTTTGAGAATATACAGGGAATCATCCCATTTATGTCATTTCCTTAAATCAATTCTTGCCCGAAGTTCATCCAAAGATAAAAGTTCCCCAGGACCGGATTTGTGCCCTGCAAGTCTTCTGTCCAGCTCTTTTATGTGGCTCTGGGGGACAGGGATAGCAGATTCTTCAGAAGATATGTTGTCCCATATATCCTCGACAAGAAGAATCTTTTCCGATGCACTTAATTTTTCAATTTGCGGGATATCTTTTACGCGCATAACCTGCCTCCTGATATTAGAACTAATTTAATAATAACATTTTGCCTTTGTTTATTTTTCGCAGGCTCAATCTTTTTGGCTGGTTTAATCTGCAAGATTAAACCAACGGAAGGCTTTCGGATGTGTCAACGGTTTTAATTTCATAAAATCCCTCCTAACCTCCCTTTGCCAAAGGGAGGGATTCCCCCTTAATCAAGACAGGCCAGCCTGCCGAAGGCAGGCTACCGCCGCTAAGATGCAGCCCCCGACTGCGGCAACATCATCGATTCTCCGACATTTCCTTTTAAGGTCCATGCCAATATTAAAATAGAGCCCAAAAACACTGGATGCCCCGATCTGATCGGGGCATGACAGCCTTTTTTATGAGATCGTTGCCTGCCTGCCGGTAGGCACGGCAGGTAGGTGCTCAGGAGTAATTTAAAATAAATTTAAGGATTTGTAAACTTCTTTTCTGTCCTTGAGTGTAAAATTAGATTATGGCTTTTGAGAGAAAAAGGATCTGCGGAATAACATCCGCAATACTGGTATTGTTCATTATATCTTCTGTTATCCTCGCATACTCTTACTACCTCGACCTGAAGAAGGCGCTGCTCACAAAATTATCCGGCAGGGCTGCTGCGCTTATCGGGCAAGGTATTGATATAGGGGATATTGCATTCAGCACAACAGCAGGCATCAACCTTTATGACATTGTTATCAGCAACCCTGAAGGCTTTGAAGCAGGAAAACTCCTGAAGATTAGAAAGGTCTCTATGAATATGAAGTTCAAAGAACTCCTGAACGGCAGGTTTTATTTCAGGGATATTGAGGTCAATTCACCTGAACTTAGCATAATCAAAGATAAAGACGGAAGATTGAATGTATCGGATAAATTCATGAAGTTTCTTTCAGAAAAAAGCAGAATCAAATATCAGATCGATGAGTTCAGGATAGTCTCGGGAAGTTTAGGCCTTTATAGGAATGAACTGCTCAGGGGCGAAAATATAAAGGTCTCACTGAAAAACCTTTCTTCAAACCCCGGGACAAAAACCATGATAAATGTTAGCGCATCATTTGCAGGTGGAAACAGCATGAATATCAGCGGATGGGCTTATCTGAAAGACGAGCCGAAAAAATTCAGTCTGTCTGTTTCCTCAGAAGGCCTCAATCTCTCTGCCTTCAGGGAAATATCCGGCAGATATAACATAGATATCAGGAAGACGCTCTTAAATATCCGCATCACTGCAGAAGGCGACACGGGGAAAGGTGTGGACCTCAAATCAAAGATGCAGATAAAGACACCGGAACTTGCCCTTTTCAGAAAAGATCCCCTAAATATTAATGTAAACGCGGATGCCTTCTATGATATCCATGACGATTCGGTACTCATAAATGATATCTCATTGAACGCCGGAGATGTTTCAGCGTTAAAATTAAGAGGTGTCATCAGGGAAGTACGGAAAGACCCTTCTTACAGCGCCGGTTTAAAGATCGAGAGGCTTGATCTGTCTGCATTTAATTTCATCAGGGATCTGAAGATAGGCGGGGTGATCTCTTCAGACGATATCAGCATTGCAGGGAAGTTTAATAAGGCATTGCCTGAGATAACAGGTTCTTTATGGCTTAAGGACGCTTCAGTGAGATCAGCTGATGCAGATGCGGAAGAGATAAATGCAGAGCTGAAATTATCAGGAGGCAGGAAGATGTCTGTTAAGGCGGTTGCATCTGCAAAGGTACTGAAGGCAGGGGATATTTTAAAGAAACCTGCTGGAATCAAGCTTTTGATGAATACTCAGGTGACACCAGAAAATATCATAGCTGAAGACTTGCTCATCGAGACAGAAGGACTGAAGATATCATCAGGAAGGTCAACGTTAATCATGCCTGGGGAAAAAGGCCCGCTTGTTTTTGATGCAAAAGATGTGAACGTCTCATACCCTGAGAAAAAGACCTCGGTAAAACAGATGGAGTGTAATCTTAAGCTGAATGCCGGTGAAAAAGCTGTTTCAGGGGAATTTATCTTCTCTATCGAAAAAATCATTTTTGAGGATGTCAGCTCGGGTGTGATCTCGGGAAGCGGAAGGTTTGATGGAAAAGAATTTCATGTGGCGATTCCCAGGCTGGAGGTCCCCAGAGGAAATATAAGACTGACAGCAGGAGGCAGGATATCCGGAGGACCTTTCCCCGTTGATATTCAAGCAGATGCAGAAAATATTGATATGGGCGTTATATCAAGGGTGGCATCCGGATTTAATAAGTTCCCGTACAATTTATCAGGGGACATAAAAAAGGCTGCTTTTAAGGGGACGATAGGTTCTGCTGACTCCATGCACGGAATTGCAATTCTCCAGGCGGAAAAAATCTCTGTCTCGGGATCAGACAGCAGTAAGATTATAAAAAACGGGACGCTGTATGCAGATATTAAATTTAATGGAAGAGATCTTGAATTCAGGACAGATATGAAGGCAGGGGATATATCAGCAGCAGGATCAGGAACTGTAAAGGAATTTTTGGAAAATAATAGGATAGTAAAAGTTGAAGTGACTTTGCCTGAGGTCAAGATAACTTCGATCAGGGATTCATTGTGGGATGTCTTCCCTGACAAACTGCTTTACGCAGGGCTTGATGGTTCTATATCCACAAGGGTGTCTGTTGACTACAGGGACAGCGGCTTAATGACAACAGGCGATTTGATGCTAAAAGACATTATCATCGAGGGGGAAAATGGTGAATATTCTGCAGGGCCGATTAACGGCGAAGTCCCCTTTATTTATGATAAAAGGTTTAAAGGTCAGGATGTAATCGACATCCCTTTATTTGAAAGGAAAGAGTTTGAAAATGTGAGCAGGCATTATTCAGGAGACTATCAAGACAGGGATTTCAGCCTGATAACTATCGGCTCTCTGAATTACGGGTTCAAACTGCTGGACAACATAAATATATGGTTTAAACAAAAAGGGACAGTTTTGAATATCGGACGTGTTAGTGCTAACATATTCGGAGGGAGGCTTAACGGGTCTGCAGTGGTTGATATTTCGGACAGCATTAACTACAGGGCAGGGTTTGTTCTTGAAGGACTGAGCCTGACAAGTATGTGTGATGGCATCGAGCCGATCAAAGGCTATATATCAGGGAAAGTCAACGGCATCGCAACCCTTAAAGGCGCTGGTGCCGGTATTACAGGACTTATGGGGAAGGCAGACTTCTGGTCCTACAGTACTAAAAGCGAAGAGACAAAGATAAGCAGGGAATTCCTCGAAAAGGTCGGCGGAACTGCCGTGAAATCCTATCTCGGTGACCGTAAATTTGATAAAGGCGTAATGAACATGTATATACAGGATGGTTTTTTGATCTTCCGGGAACTCGAGATATCGAACAGGAATTTTCTTGGAGTTACAGACCTCTCAGTAAAGGTTGCGCCGTTTAATAACAGGATCGCTATCGACCACCTGATGTGGACGATAACAGAGGCGGCCCAGAGGGCAAAAGAGAGGTAATGTGGCGGCACGCAGCATATTTTACTCGCGATTAGAAAATCTCCCCTCGCCCCTCTTTGTCAAAGAGGGGTTTTTCCCTCCCTTTGGCAAAGGGAGGGAAGGAGGGATTTTATGGAAATGTCGTTACAATTATGAGACCTTTAATGGATCCGGTTAGATGATTAAAGTATTGATTGCCGACGATGAGAAGAATCTGAGAAAGGTCCTCATGTCAGAACTCTCCAGCGAGGGTTTTGATGCCGGCGAGACAGACAGCGGCATCAGGGCAGCAGAGCTTCTTGAGAAGGAAGAGTATGATATTTTGTTGCTCGATCTGAACATGCCCGGTCTTGGAGGCATGGATGTTCTGAAGAAGATAAAGGGACTAGAGATACCGACAGAAGTGGTCGTCCTTACAGGCCATGCGACAATATCGACTGCGGTTGAGGCGATGAAACTGGGCGCATATGATTATCTCACGAAACCATTCAAGATAGAGGAACTGAAGGCTGTTATCGAAAAGGCATATGAAAAGAAGACCCTGCTCAGTGAGAACCTGCTCCTCAAAACTCAACTGAAAAGACAGTCCGGACATAAAAACATCATAACAAAGAACCCTCTTATGACAGAGATACTGGAGACCGTGAGAAAGGTTGCCGTAACAGACACCCCTGTCCTTATCTATGGCGAAAGCGGCGTCGGCAAGGAACTTGTGGCGAAGGCTATCCATGACGCATCAGAGAGGGCGGAAAGACCCTTTATCCCGATCAACTGCGGGGCGATCCCGGAAAATATGCTCGAAAGCGAGTTATTCGGGCATGAAAAGGGGTCTTTTACAGGGGCATATGAAAGAAAGCTTGGATTACTGGAGATAGCAAATAACGGGACCCTCTTTCTTGACGAGATAGGGGAACTGCCGCAGCAGCTTCAGGTGAAATTGCTCAGGGTCATCGAGACAAAGAGATTTTTCAGGGTCGGCGGTGTAAGAGAGATCAGGGTTAATGTGAAGTTTGTATTCGCCACTAACAAAGATATTAAGGCAGAGGCTGAAAAAGGCAATTTCAGGCCTGACCTTTATTACCGTATCAGCGCTTTAACCCTCCATATACCGCCGTTAAGGGAAAGAAAAGAGGATATCCCTTTGCTCATTGACTATTTTATACGGAATAACCCTTCTTTTAAACACAGGAGATTCAGCAAAGATGCATTGGATGTTATCTCCAGATATTCCTGGCCGGGTAATGTAAGAGAACTTAATAATGTGCTTCAAAGGACCCTGTTGCTGTCACAGTCTGATACAATTACCCGCGAGGATCTGCCTGCAGACCTGATCATGGATAACAGGATACCAGGCAGCCTGCTTGAAGATGTTGAAAGGAACCATATACTCAAGGTCCTCAAAGAAGTGAACGGACATAGAGGTATGGCAGCAGATATCCTCGGCATTGACCCAAAGACCCTTTACAGGAAGCTTTTAAGTTACGGGGTAAAAGAATGAGCATCGGCAAGAAATTAACTGTATGGATAGCAACTGCTGCTCTGGTTTTTGGTTCCCTTGCGACATATCTTTATTACCGTTTTGAAATATATGAGGAAATGGAAAGGTTCGAATCACTCGGCAATACAGTGGGCCCGATCATTGAAGATAGTCTTGCCAACTATATGCTTACCAAAGATGTCAATATCCTGAATAAAACACTCCATAACCTCAAAGGAGTAAAATCGATAAGCCGTGTATGGCTCATTAGCAGAGAAGGGATTGTTAAGGGAGGAACTGACCGGGAGGTAGTTGGCAGAAAGCTGTCCATTGATGAGTTGGGATGCCGGATGTGCCATGAGAAGGGAAAGAGAGGAAACCTCCTTGAAGGGGGAAAGATATTTAGATGGGTAGAGCCTATTGCGAACAAACCGGAATGTCATAAATGCCATGACCTTGCGAACAAACACAATGGTGTAATTATCATAGATTTCTCTCTATATGAATTGGAGAAATATGTGAAGAAGGATATCCTTAGAGGAATCTTGGTCCTTACTTCTTCCATTACAATTATTAGTTTTCTTATGTTCATACTATCAAAGACAGTAGTGATTAAAAGGCTTAACAGTCTGATTGATGGAGTAAGTAAATTCAAAGAAGGTGATTACAATGTGCGTATTCATCAGGAAGGAAAAGACGAAATAACAGAACTCGCAAATGCCTTCAATGAAATGGCAGAGGCAATAAATGAAAGGGACAAGGAGAAAGACATTCTTTTCAAACAGGTGTCCCATTCTCAAAAGACATGGGAGGAGACATTCGACAGCATAGGTGACCTTATCTCGATCCATGACAGAGATTTTAATATTATCAAATGTAACCGTGCGTTTGCTGAATACTTTGGTCTAAACCCGCTGGAGGTAATTAATAAAAAATGCTACGAGCTTTTTCACGGAAATGATTCTCCCGAGATAAATTGCCCTCATACAATAACGTTAAAGGAAAATATCCCGGCAACAGGAGAGTTCCTGAACACCAAGACCAGCAGAATATTCCGCATATCAACATTCCCGTTCAATATTCCGGGTGTTGAATTCCAGGGTTCGATCCATATAGCAAGAGACGTTACCGAGGAAAGGGAAAAAGAGATGCGCCTTATAATGAGTGAAAGACTTGCCTCCCTGGGACAGATGGCGTCAGGCATAGCCCATGAGATAAATAATCCACTTGCTGCTATTGCAGGCTGTGCTGACGGGCTTCTTAGTAAGGTAAAAAAGGAGCAGTACGATCCTGAATTATTTGAAGACTACCTGAAGATAATGGAGGAGGAAATTCTAAGATGTAAGGATATTACGATGAGCATGCTCTCTTTTGTAAGGGAGACAACATATGAAAAGAGGCAGATCGATATAAATGAGACTCTTGAGAAGACACTCGATATAATAGGCTTTCAGGGCAGATTGAAAAGGGTCGAGGTTGTAAAGAACTATAAAGACGGTATGCCGCCGATTCTCGGAAGCGAAGGTGAACTCAGGCAGGTCTTTCTTGCGATAATCACGAACGCCATTGATGCCATGCAGGATGCCGGAGTGCTTACGATCGAGACAGGTATACCCCCCATTCCCCCTTTTGAAAAGGGGGGTGAGGGGGGATTTGTGTTCATAAAGATCAGTGACACCGGCGCCGGCATCCCTTCTGAAGAGATCCAGAAGATATTTACCCCGTTCTTCACAACAAAACATGAAAAAGGCGGTACAGGTCTTGGCCTGTCAATAGCAAACAAGATTATAGAAAGCTATGATGGCGTAATCCATGTCACTTCAGAAAAAGGGAAGGGCGCTACTTTCAAGATAATACTTCCAGCCTAAAACCTTCGGGCATAATGCCCTTATGATAGGGTGAATTGCCTGACAAGGCAGGCTCCTATTCTTCTAAATTCCAATAAAATCAAAAGGTTATATTATGGCATTCCTCTTGCTTTTTAATACTGAAAAATACTCTTAGGAATAGGGAGGAAAGCGATATGAAAAAAAACTGTTGGGAGTTTAAACAATGTGGAAGAGAGGCCGGAGGGGCAAAAGCTGATGAGCTCGGCATATGCCCGGCTGCAACTGATGTCAGGCTTGACGGTATTCACGAGGGGAAGAACGCCGGCAGGGCATGCTGGGTGCTGGCAGGCACATTATGCGGCGGCCAGGTTCAGGGCACTTTTGCAAATAAATACAAAAACTGTGAGATATGTGATTTTTATAAAACAGTGAGGAGGGAGGAGAACGCTAAGTATCAGTTGTCGATAACAATCCTCAGCAAACTGAAAAATACCCTGGTCCAGACCGGCTGAATCAGGAATGGACTTTAAGCCAGATTATTCATAAACTATGTTTTACCAGACAGGACATAATATTCTCGCTCATTCTCGGTCTTCGACCTCCGAGGAATTTTTCCTCTTTATTTACCAATATACATACTGTCTGAATATCGGCAAAATAAAACCGCTCAAATACTATATCCTGTCTGTATTTGAGAAAATTTATGAATAAAATGGGTTTGGGCTGTTTGAAAATACCGGAGATAAGGCTTCTATGAACTAATGACGGGATGATTATTGCCCGGTTAAAAAAATAGACTGGAGAAGATAACATGTCAGCAGGCGCACGGATTCTGTTTGTAGATGATGAAAAGAGAATTTTAGATACATTCTCCTTGCTGCTTGAGGACCTTGATTATTATGTAAAAACAGCTTCGAGGCCGGATGAGGCGCTTAAACTTATATCCGAGGATAATTTTGATATGGTGTTTCTTGACCAGTTCTTAGGTCCTGTGACAGGAGTTGAGCTTATGCAGCAGATATCAGTCACAAATCCGGAACTCTACTTCGTGATAATCACAGCCCACGGCAGTGCTGACCTTGCAGTTGAATCCCTGAAGAAGGGCGCATCTGATTTTATAACAAAACCCTTTTTTATTTCCGACCTGATAAAAAGCATAGAATATGTCGACAAAAAGAGGGAACTCGACAAACAAAAAAGAACAGCGCTCATGATCCTTGAGACGAAGGTGAGTGAAAGGACAGAGGAATTGAAGAAAACACAGCTCGACGTCCTGTCGTCTCTTGCCCAGGCAATAGAGAAGAAAGACCTCGGCACCTATGGTCATTGCAAAAGGGTTTCACACTACTGCGATCTGATCGCGTCAGCTCTGACACTCGGGGAAACAGAGAAGCGGCATCTCCATATAGCTGCAATGCTGCATGATATAGGCAAGATAGGCATAAGTGATTTTGTTCTGGGTAAAAAGGGTCCTTTGAGCGAAGATGAGATGAATATCATCAAAAGCCACTCTCAAAAGGGCGTGGAGATACTGAAACCGATAAAACATTTTGAGCCGATACTGCCTGCAATAATGCACCATCACGAAAGTTATGACGGTGCAGGTTACCCTTACGGATTATCCGGAGAAGATATACCATTGCACTCAAGGATTATCACTGTCGCGGACACGTATGACGCTATCATGTCGACCAGGCCATACAGGCCTGCAGCTGCACACGAGATAGCAATCAATGAGATATTGGTAAATGCAGGGAGACAGTTTGATGAGGAGATAGTTAAGGCATTTGTTAATGCTGATATAAAACACAACCTTTTTTGCAATGTTGTATGATTATTTCCTTAATCTGATCGAAAAGGCCTACGACATGATACAGAGCATAAATTCAGATAGAGCGGGTTCTGATGAACCTTGCTACTAACGCAAGGGATGCGATGCCGAATGGAGGATTTTTAACTGCCTTCCCGAAAACAACCCGGTTATTGTATTTTAAATAGACTTTCCTGTCGGTCATGCCTAATATATAGAATGATCTCATTTATGTTTGATATATCCTGCTGATTTTCCCTTGCAGGGATAAACAACG
Organism: Nitrospirota bacterium; assembly: GCA_021813425.1. GTDB lineage: Bacteria > Nitrospirota > Thermodesulfovibrionia > Thermodesulfovibrionales > UBA6898 > JAKAKQ01. The sequence goes on along the minus strand of JAKAKQ010000172.1, from coordinate 5,463 downwards.
AAAAGAACTTTTGATATAATCAGAAAAGTAAAATCTGTTGAGGAGGAAAGGATTATGAGGAAAAATATAAGATTCTATGCAGTGGCATTGTTTATCATTATCGCTTCATGTGCAGTTATTACCGTAAACATTTATTTCCCTGAAAAAGATGTGAAGGAAGCATATAAAAATCTTGAGAAGGAACTGATGACCACCGATAAAAAGATGGAGGACGTTAAACCAGAAGGCAAACCCGGAGGAAAGCCGGAAAGCTCGATAAGATTTGAATTTGTCCCGGCAGCATATGCACAGGAGGCAGGGCTTGCAGATAAGATCTCTGAAATCGTGAAGAAGATGGCTGATGTTGTTAATGCGTACAAGGAGATGGGTGCAAGGATCGCCGATACCGACAGGCTCAGGGACAGCGGAACTGTCGGAGAAGGAAAAAACGGATTGCTAATTGAAAGGGAAAAATCATTATCTCCTGCCGACAAGAGGATCGTTGATGCGGAAAATGAAAACAGGAAGACAGTCATGAGAGGCATGGCAAAGGCGATAATAAGGATAAACAGGGTCCCTGAAAATGAGGAAAACCTCAGACAGGTCATGCCTCAGGCCGTAGAGCAGTTTGCAGCGATAAGAAGGGATTCGGCAAAAAAAGGGTGGTGGATACAGGATGCCGGCGGAAACTGGGGCAAGAAGTAAATGATATATATTGGTTCATGACGGAAATCTTTCAATCGGATTGTTATTTTTTACTTTCGTCTTCCAGGACACTTAAAAGAAATGCCAGATCCTCTTTATCTCTGGGTCTTATCCCCTGTTTTGTCTCTATCATGGTGACAATATCTGCTATAGGGATAGACACCCCCCTGAACTCGAAGTATTCCGCCTTTGCCTTATCATATGTGATGTCACAGGCTTTTTTTAATAAATCAATTGTAATTTCATCGGCAAGCCTCACGACTTCATATTTTTCAATGTCATCGGGATTTACTTCTTGAACGGCATTATCCTGTAAAAAAGACAGGGCTTTTTTAATCTTTAGAATATTTTCTTCTGAAGGTTCTACCAATAAGTCTATATCTTCGGTGCCCCTCGGAAACCCGTAATAATTTATAGCAAAACCCCCAATAAGAACATATTTCACCCCTTCCTTATTGAGTTCTTGACAGACTCTAACGAGGTCATCTATTGTCGGAGGTCTGGTCTCCGGCCTCTCAGCATCCTGTGACGCCATTTTTCCATTTCCTCAAAAGTTTTAAACTTATAAACGCCCCTTGGTATAAATGTCTTTTTTTTCCTGAATTCCATTGAAAGTTCCAAGAACTTATTAAGTTCTTCACTGAACCCCTTTTTGTGTCTTGTTTTTTTATTTCCAACTATCCGCACATCTAAATAGTAACATACAAAAAAGATATTTTCCTTCTCCAAATAGCAGAGCTAAGGAGGAGTATCTTCAAAATTCATTTGATAGGGGTTACCCTCTGCAGGGTTCTCCGTTATTGGAAACAATAATTTTATATCAACATCCCAAAAAAATTTCATGAACAAAAATTTCTTGTTGCTTGTCGTTATCTTTCTACTATCCATAGCAATTCACTATAACAACCCCCCTGTTTTTGTTTACTGCAAGAATAGGACATTTCTACTTTGCTGAAAACCGGACATTTCTATTTTGCCTTGACACGGGCATATATATATTGACAATATCACCATTAAGTGGTTAAATTGTAACCATGATAAAGAGGCATATTTTTTCCGATATAATTAATTCCCTGCAAAATTTCCCTGTCGTTCTCATCACGGGGGCGCGACAGGTAGGGAAATCCACTCTGGCGCAGGAACTTACAAAGACTGACTGGAATGCCCGGTATATAACCCTCGACAACCGCATTACTCTAGATGCTGCGTTAAATGATCCGGACGGTTTTATAAGAGGAATGCCTGTTCCTGCAATAATAGACGAAGTGCAGAGAGCGCCAGACCTCATGCGTGCCATAAAGGTCAAAGTGGATAAAAATCGTGAACCCGGACAATATCTTCTCACAGGCTCTGCCAATTTAATGACCCTTGCAAAGGTATCTGAAACCCTTGCCGGAAGGGTGGCTCTTCATGAGCTTCAGCCATTTACATGGTGTGAGATAAAAGGAAAGGCAATACCGTCTGTTCTATCCGACCTCTTCAGCGAAAAAGACTCGACAACCCTCCTTAAAAAATGGAAGAAGCATTCTTTTCCTGACAGAAAAGAAGAAATTAAGAAGCATATTATTACTGGGGGCTATCCCACGCCCTCCATGATGAATTCTGCCAAAGCAAGAAGGCGCTGGTTTGATTCATACAGGCAGACATATATAGAAAGAGATATAAGAGATATTTCAGCCATAGAGCATCTGCCGGCATTCAACAGACTTTTGAACCTCCTCGCATTCAGGACAGGGCAGATCGTCAACTTCTCGGATATATCAAGGGAACTCGGGCTCCCTTTTACAACGATCCGGAGGTACATAGACCTGCTTGAGACAACATACCAGATATTCTTCGTCAGGCCGTATTACGCAAATATAGGCAAAAGGCTGATAAAGATGCCGAAAGTGTATATCGGAGATACAGGCATGGCCTGTCACCTCTCATCTGCCGATAACTGGGAGACTCTTGAGAGACAGGGGAAAATTGGAAGCATGGCGGAGACGTGGGCAGCCTCGGAACTGAAGAAGATAATCTCCGTAGGAGATATAAGGTATCAGCTTTATTACTGGCGCACTTATACAGGCAGAGAGGTAGATTTTCTCATAGAGCAGGGCGAAAGAATTGTAGCGATAGAGATCAAGTGGACTCAAAATCTCGGAGAGTCAGACCTTTCAGGATTAAAAGACTGCGCCAGGGATTTAAAGGGCAGGCATATAATGTCAGTTCTTCTTTATCCCGGAACAGAGTTGACAGCGATAGATAAACATACGCTTGTGATGCCGTTCGGGTTCTTTTTTGGTATAGAGGGGCAATAGGAGGCATGGGTTGTGAATATAAGTCTTAAAGACGAAGAGAAGATTGAGAAGACACGAATAAAATTTATTCCTGTTTTTGAGGTGATATAAAAAGGCTTGTAAGGTTTTCAAGGTAATGCCGGCATGCATCAATAGTAAACAGAAGACATCACCTTTCTTCTTTCCACATGCGCGAATCGTAACAGAACTCCTCAGGAGCAGAGATTTTTATTTTTTGGAAATCGTGATGGTGAGGATTCAGAATAAAATTGCATTCTGAGGATATTAAGGCAGAAGGCGTCTTGAGCACAGCGCTCTGACCTTGTGTCAACCATTCGAACCCATATGCTTTCAATGTATCCGGAGCCGGGGTATCTTTCCAATTATTCGGCAAAGAAGTAATGTCGATTTCTTTTATTATTATGCCGTCAGAGATTTCTATTTTAAAACAGACGAATTGAATATTTTGTCCTTCATCCCCGATTTGGACAAATTGCTCAAGCGCGGCTAACGATTCCGTCTGAGCCGTATAAACAGCGGGGAACCCTTTGGGAGTCCAGCGCCCGCCCTTTCTCCTGGAGCCTTCTCCATCAAAGGCTGAAGCCGTATATTTCTTCTTGGCTATACGCCAGCAAAACACTAAATCAGAACCCCGAATTCTATTTTTTCAAGCAAGTCCTCGACCTCCTGTGCGCCCGCCTCTGTCTGGATAACTTGAATAGGAACTCTTCCTCCCAAGCCTCTCTGAGCCCTGTGCAGCCATTTCCGTGCCATTTCCTCATTCTCAAGAACCGAAACGGCAAGGGCAAATATCCTTGCAATGCGAAAGAGCCTGTCACCCTCAGGGATTGAGAGCTTCGCGTGAGATTCCCATTTCCTCTGTAACGTTCTAAGGCTTATGCCTAAATAATCTGCAAGTTCGTTATTTGTCAGATTTAGAGCAGCTTTCACGAGGCGGACCTTACTATATGGGATTCCTTTCCGGATGACGGCGTCAAAGGTCAGCATCCCCTTGTCTTTCTCCTGTGGCTTCATATCCGAATCCTTCAATCCTAATGTCCCGATAATCTTCTTCTTTATCTCTTCATTTTCAAAAGCCAAAGCCGTACCCATTTATTACTCCTTTCTTGTTCTGTTAATTTTATTTCTATGTCTTTTGACTTTATTTTAACGACAATTGGCACTTAATGCAAGTTTTTTCTTGCTTTTTTCTTGCACGAACACAGCGCATGTGTGACCAGAAAAATGCAATTAAACCCTGAAGTTCCATAGGCATGGGTAGATAAAAAGCGGCTTAACTGTTTTTTTGCCGCAAGGCGGGTTACCTCTTTAAACAAGAAAGCCCCTGTTAATTAATACGATTAATATGCATGTTGACTTTTATTTTTCTCGGGTTTAAAATAAACCATGCCTATAAAAAGATACTTGCTCGATGATTTAAAAGCGCACCTGCCTAAGAAAGAAATGTCCCTGATTGTAGGTCCCCGTCAGGCAGGAAAGACTACTTTGATGCTTCAACTCCAGGGGCATCTTAAAAAAAAGGATGAAAAAACACTTTTTCTGAGCCTTGACTTTGAAAGAGATATGCCCAGTTTCACAACACAGGCCGCTCTTCTGGACAGGATAAAGTTAGAATTCGGTAAGAAAGAAGGGTATGTGTTTATTGATGAGATACAGAGGAAAGAAAACGCAGGGATATTTCTTAAAGGACTTTACGACATGCAGACGCCGTTTAAATTTATTGTTTCCGGCTCAGGCAGCGTTGAATTAAAGGAAAAAGTTCATGAATCACTTGCAGGCAGAAAAAGGATGTTTGAACTCCAAACAGTCTCTTTGAAGGAGTTCATCAATTATAAGACAGGATATAAATATGAAGACAGGCTTGACGAATATTTCAGGATAAAGAAAGCTGAGAGCTTGGCCCTTCTTATGGAATATCTCAACTTTGGGGGATACCCGAGAGTCATGCTTGAGGATACACGTGTTGAAAAACTAAAGATCATAGACGAGATTTACAGGAGTTATATAGAAAAAGACATAGCCTATCTTCTAAAAGTTGAACGGATTGACGCGTTCGGAAACCTGATTAAATTGCTGGCAGGGCAGATAGGCAACATGATAAATCTTAATGAGCTTTCCTCCACACTCGGCATTTCTGTGCAGACTGTCAAGAATTATCTTGCCTATGCGGAAAAGACCTTTATTGTTAAAAGGATTACCCCGTATTTCAGAAATATCAGAAAAGAGATCAGCAAATCGCCGGCGCTTTATTTTAATGATATGGGACTGAGAAATTTCAGTATAGGTCAATTCGGCAGACATGCAATGCTCTCTGAGATGGGGTTTCTCTTTCAAAATCTCATTTACAGACTGTTACATGAAAAGATAAAAGATGACGGTAGTACGCTCCATTTCTGGCGGACAAAAAACAGGGCCGAGGTTGATTTTATTATTAACAGAGGAGATGAAGTCATCCCGGTTGAGGTAAAATGCAGGGAGA
>JAKAKQ010000314.1 GCA_021813425.1 Nitrospirota bacterium | reverse complement strand
TGGAGGCAGAACACTAAACAAGCCGGCAGGTTTATTGTTTACTATATTGATACAGCCCTTGCTGCTTATCTCGGGAATTGACGGATAGTTAAAGGGATAATATTTCCTGTTAACATTACGCACCTGATCCATGTGCAGAACCTGGTTGCTGTTCTTTTCGAATGAATTAATGATAGCTCCTATAAATGTCGGGCTGACAACTGCATCAGAATCCATGAAGGTAATAATGCGGCCATTGCCTGCCGCAATCCCCACGTTATACATGAGATGCTTGTGGTAATAGACATCCTTCGGCATGTCCATCTTAATCCAGGTATCAAGGAATGGGTGTTTCCCTGACGAAGCGCATTCCTTTAATCCTGCATCTATCTCTTTCGCTTTCCTATCATAATATTCTATCCAGATAATTTCATATTGTTCCCTCGCGACACTCTGCTCATTAAGATAATGCAGGACATGAAAACTCTCGCGCACAGACCAGTCAAGGAGGACAATGCTGACCTTTGGTATATTCTGAATATTGTTTCGAAATAATAATTCCATTTATGATCGAAAAAAACTCAACCAAGATTTCACATTTGAGGTTAGCCCGACATTTTTTTGAGCTTTTATGAGTTTATCTTCCCATCCACCTCTTTTTACATTTGGAATCCTGCCTTCTTTATCCAAAACCGCCAACACTTCTTCAATGCCATCTTTGAGAGATATGTGCGGTCTAAATTCCGGAATGGCAGACTGTAATTTTCTACCACTAAAGTAACTGTTGCGCCAAAAAATGTCGCTCAGATGTATTGCTTTTATGGACATTAACCTTGCTAATGTCGAAGCCGGAATTCCTACCATTTCAACCTCACGCCCGATTACATGCATCACTGTTCGATGATATGCTTCCCATGAAGTGGGCTGCTCATCAACCAAGTTGTATGATTCTCCAACACAGTTTACTTTTCCCACCAGCAGGGCAAAAGCCAGTCCCGCGTCATATACATTCATGAACTGATGAAGTGCTGTCCCATCGCCTGATACTACAATCGGCATCCCTTGCCGAATCCTGTCAATCCACTCAAGGTCACTTCCAATTTGCCGAATCAGCCCCATTTTAGGGCCATATGTTATTGATGGCTTGATAATGGTTACAGGGAAGCCCTCCGACCGAAATGCCTCAAGGAAGGCCTCATCAGCCTGAGCTTTGCCTATGGCGTATTTCTTATTATGGTCAGTCCATGGTCTTAATGGATGATCTTCTGTGGTTGGAAATGAGTCAAACTCCCGCCCATAAGTAGCAACAGATGAGCAACAAATAAAATGACTGACTCCACGAAATGCGCGAATGCTGCTCAATGCATCATCATGAGAGAAACAAACCAGATCAATCGCAGCGTCGAACCCTCTGTCTTGAATGGTCTGTTCGAATTTTTCACTATCATGCCGGTTCCCCTTAATAAATTCAACCCCGTCCGGCACAGGACCGCTCAAGCCTCGGTTATAACATGTAACATGGTGTCCTAACTTCAATAAGTGACTCACCACGCTGCAACCAATATTGCCATTACCGCCCACAACACATATCTTCAAGGGTCTCCTCCTTAATCTTATAACAGGGGGTGGATTCCTTTATCCGCTCTCATGAAAAAATAGTGCATGTTGCCTTCCATCTTGTAATCCTTCACCACATCTTCAATCATTCCAATCATGACCTGGCTCTCACATCTATTAGCTGTACAAAAACAATTCGCTGATCTGACCATTAACTTATCATCATATATTGACCCAAGCCTTTGTCTTGCAAAATCACAGTTGTACACAGTTCCATCAAATTCAAGCTGGAATCCCCATCTGCCAGAGACACACCGAATCCCATAGGGATTCTTTTCATGTGACTGATAGTCCCATACAAAAGGGGTCATATCGTGGCAGGCTTTCGCCAGTTCGTATTCCTCGCGAGAATAAGCCTCCGGATAATCTTTTCCATGATAAGGACCACGCAACACATTACAGATCATAGGAACTTTTAAAGATTGGATTGTTTCCCTATAAGCATAAAATCTATCTAACTGACCAGGGATTAAAACATAGTTAACAGCAATGCTGACCCCTATGTTCTTTAAATGAACTATCCTGTCGAAGAACGTAGCTAAATCTTTCTCGTAATCCTTAAACTGGGAGGGGTGTAAGGTTGCCAGAACGCCGATCCTAGGGGGATCAAGGTCAGAAATCACCTTTACAGGGTCAATGCCTAAATTTGACACAAAAGCTACTTTTTTAACATGCGACTGTTTTAACACTTTAGTTACAGTATCCACCCATTTTTTTATTGCCAACGGCTCTCCCATCGCTCCCATACTCATATACAATGGCCGTGGAATGCGATCAACTGCAGTAAGAACCGCTTTTGACCAACTGTCCATGGCAAGGTCATTTTTTGTGAATCCATGGTCGTGATTAAAGCAATATTCACATCGGTAATTACAAGTTCGCGCCGGTGCCGGAGACATAATAATAAGAGGAAGCCCGTCCCCCATTTCAAACAAATTATTTAGGGGAAGAGTAGAGTTTTTTAATCCAGGCGAATCTGGAATTATGTCTATTAAAGTTTTGCGATATTCATCTTTTATATAGAAAAGGTTACTTGCTTCCATGCAAAAAATTACACTAGCTTCATTACGCCGTTCACCAAATCTCTTAATCATTAGATATTTATTAATACGCTGAACAAAGGGATTGATGGTACGAAAAACTGCGCCAAATAATGGATGTTTAGACAGAGCTATACCCCTTGCAGATAGCTTAGGCCAAAGCCCAGCCTCCTGTAGCAGTAATTTTAAACCGTATCGGATTTCTTCTATTGTCTCCCCTATAAGAATTGGCTGAATGGCATTCCCACTGAAAAATGCTTCCGGATCAAAACTGCCTTCGATCCAATGCACCGCCCAGTAAATATCACCATAACGCACAATATTGTATGGATGCCCATCAACTCCCTGCTCAATGAGCATAGGGGTCCAGGACGCCATTGGGGCATCAAAAAATGGTTTAACTCTGGGTAAATACATGTCTACCTCCGATTTAAGGTTAAAGTTTCACAGTGTAACAATCAACAAGCAGAGAAATCAGGCTAATTGTTTTACCTTAATCTCTTCATAAGAACATTCAAGCTCTACAAGGCCAGTAAAAGTCTTCTTCGCCTGAACAACTAGGTGAATAAAATCGTTTCTTTTATCTATTGTGGTAGGGTTGTTGTTAATAAGCTCATCAAATCCGATATCTATAAAAAAATCTCCACCAGTCAAATTCATCTTTATGGAAAATTTTATTATCTGCATGTTACTGCCATGTGCTGGACCTACTGACACACCGTCAAACTGCGTATTCCATCCATATATTTTTACTCCGTCGATTGTCTTTATCAAAAAACCATATCTAAGATTTCCAATAGAATTATGAAAACTTATTTTTAGATATAAATCGATTTTGTCGCCGGATTGAATTATTGTCGGGTCAACAATATCTTTGCAAACGATAAGATAGTCCACTATCTCAGCCCGCCTGTCTCCAAATCTGTCTTCATTTTTGTTATAACTTCTTCTGTAAATACACTGATCTGTTAGAGGGATTTCCTCTAAGAACTTATCTAATTCAGGTTTTCCAGCGGCTGCTGACGAATTTATTGATGAACCCTCTGGAGACACAGCATAAGATGAGAGATCATTCCCTCCAAGTATTATCTTATAGTAGTGATTAACCACAGAGTTTGGATCGCCTGTCCTTGATATGCTTCCACCCTCAAAAAGAACAGCTCGGTCACAGTGTCTCGCAATCGCGTCTAAGTCATGCGTGACAAGGATTATTGTTTTGCCTTCCTTCTTGAACTCTGAAAGTTTCTTGAAGCATTTATTTTGGAAGCTCGCATCCCCTACAGCAAGCACCTCATCAATGAGCAGAATATCAGGGTCGCTGTGAACTGCAACGGAAAACCCCAGCCTCACATACATACCGGAGCTATAATGCTTCACAGGAGAGTCTATGAAGTCACCGATGTCAGCAAATTTCACTATATCGTCGAACTTTTTGTCTATCTCCTTTTTGCTCATTCCAAGGATGGCGCCATTGACATAAATATTCTCCCTTCCTGTGAGCATTGGATGAAAGCCTGCGCCGACCTCGATTAATGCTCCCACCCGGCCTTTTATCTCAATCCTCCCCTTGTCAGGCATGAAGATGCCATTCAACAATTTCAATAACGTGCTCTTTCCTGAACCATTCGCACCAATAATGCCGACTGTCTCGCCCTTTTTTACCTCGAACGAGACATCATTCAAAGCCCAGAACTCATCCATCCTGAGCCTGTCTGAACGTGAACTAAGACCGAACATGTTCCTGCCGATATCCTGAATGCCATAGAGCATTACATGCTTCAAACTTCGGGAGAATTTCTTGGAAACATTCTCAACTTTAATCGTTATACTACTCACATTCATATCCTTTCAGCGATCTTTGCTTCTACAAGATAAAAAAATCTCAGGGACATAAGAAATACGAGGATAGAAAAAACAGTTGACCCCCAGAACCCGGCAGGACTCGCAAACCTCCCTAAAAACACAATATCACGGCAGCCAGCTATGAGATGGCTGAGAGGGTTAATGTTGTTAATGGCAGCAAATAATCCTGATTCAGGCGCTGGATAGAGCACAGGGACAAGAAACAGGAAAAAAGTTGTCATAAGGTTCACAACATTGACCATATCCCTGAAAATGCCGGTAATGAGGGAGAGAAAGAAGCCTATACCCAGAGTCAGCATAACCAATGGAATTACTGCAAAAGGAAGAAAAACAGCAGTCCATGACGGCAAAACCCCGAATATTGCAAAGACAATCACTGCCAGAAAAATTCTGACGAGGAAGTCCACCACTGCCTGTGCCATTGATGAGATAACGAGGCTTGATTTTGGGAAGTTGATCTTCACCACCATTGCGCCTGCATTTACTATACTATTGCTACAGGCAGAAAGCCCTGTTGCGAACAATGTCCAGACAGAAAGTCCGACCAGTGCAAAGACAGGATAAGGCACATGTGTCTTGCCTATATTGAATAAACCTGCTTTGTTGAGATATACAAAGATTCCAACAGTTATTAAAGGATTCAGAACAGCCCAGGCAAAACCGAGCAGTGACTGCTTGTATTTAGCAAGAAAGTCCCTCACAAAGAGCCGCCATATGAGCTCCCTGCTGCCGTAGAGGCTATTGATGATTTCTTTCCATGCAGACAGGAATCCCATTTTTATCTGATTGTCAGGCTGATAGGTGATGGTTTTATCTGAATTCATATTATGAGGCATGTGATGTGATTTGTTTCCGTGTCTATTTTATCTAAGGCTGATATACCTGCAATATGCAATCACGGTGCCGGGGTCTTGAATGGCTGATTCTCTTATCATCCGCTCCATCTCTGATGAATCAAACAGCCTAATTTATGCCTTTATTATCTTCTTTCTCAAAGAGCCTATAACTCCCTGCATCGCATTCCGAGCATCTACTACAAGCTTGTTTGGTCCGACTAAAACTATAGTCATTTGCCGGCAATAGATTTTTTATACCACTCGTATGTTATCCTCAAGCCCTTTTCAATGTCTGTCTTAGCTCTCCAGCCAAGGGCAGTGATTTTTCCGGAATCAAGCAGTCTTTGTGGCATGCCATCAGGTTTTGATGTGTCAAAGATTATCTTCCCCTTGAATTCTGCTATCTTCTTGAGTATTCTTGCGAGATCAGCGATTGATGTGTCTCTCCCTCTCCCGACATTTATGGCCTCATTGCCTGAGTATTTTTTCATGAGAAATATACATGCATCCGCAAGATCGTCTACATAAAGGAATTCCCTTCTCGGCTTTCCTGTCCCCCAGACAGTAACACTATCGTATCCTTTTATCTTTGCCTCATAGAATTTCTTTATCAAGCCGGCAACAACATGTCCTCCTTTATCAAAATAATCGTTTATGCCATATACATTTGCAGGGATAACTGATATAAAATTTGTGCCAAACTGTCTGTTGTATGACTGGCAGAGTTTTATCCCCGCTATCTTTGCAACCGCGTAAGGCTCGTTCGTGGGTTCTATCGATCCTGTGAGAAGGGACTCTTCCTTTATAGGCTGTTT
>JAKAKQ010000017.1 GCA_021813425.1 Nitrospirota bacterium | reverse complement strand
TTCTTTAATATAACTATCAAATAAAGGCTGCCCGTATAATGATGGATAAATTATATGGTCCGGACCGAAATCATCACAGATAACATGCATTCCAGCCCATGATAAATAAGATAGCACCATTGAGCCGACCCATAAATCTCTGAGTTTTCTTGCTTCTGATATAAAACCTTGTACAGGGCCAATGGAAAAAACAAAGAAATATGGTTCATTCTTGCAGGCAGCCAAAGCAGAGACTAAGGAGTTATGATTCCAGATTGAATGATCAGGAACTCTGGTATCGGCGGGTATCTTATTCCATATGCTGTAAAGAGTTGGTTCTTTCATGGATAGTTTTTGTTTCAAGCCTTCAAATAATGAAAAAAACTTTGACTTTTCCAAGACGTTTTGATTTATTTTCATTTCGCCAAGCATTTTGATTGCATTGTCTTCGATTGATGAGATATTTATATCGGATATGTTCAAATTCAGACGGCCCTTTGATATTGGATGAGTAATCTCGGGTTTTTCTTTGAAATCAATAGAACATCCCTCTCCGTGTCCTGGCAGGCCGGGCCTGTCAGCAGATGCAGATATCTGATCATATATTTCATCCCCTCCTGATGAAATATACCACTCATCTAAAAATCTTTTGGAAATCTCTTTATGCCCTTTAATGTTTAATGCCTTTGAAGGCGGGTCATGCAAGAATGCCTTTATTTTATCTTCCCAGTTGGTCATTCATACCTCCCTCGTTGCTGTCTTATCTATTTCTTTTTGAAATTTGACATGATGCTCTTGCTGAACATTAAATGGGATCATATTGTCAGAGTAATTTGATGGAATATGCAATACGCCATATTTATATTTGTTGTCAGTGAGTTTAAAAACAGTTAAGAAATATGAAGAGGCACGTCTTTGGTCTTTTACTCCATTCTTGCCATGCAATAAGGGTGTTCCCAAATTTTCTCGGCCATCGGCTACAGGCAAAACCTGTCTCCATGTGTGATAATCTTTCCCGAGCCTTGATAAGCACTCTTCCCATGTAATAGAAATTTCGTTTGACAGCCAAAACCTTGTGTCAGTGTCCAGATATGAATATTCTTTACTGTATAGAGGACTAACTGGAGGCCTATTGTTAATAATCTTTTTAAGAGTTTGTGCTGTATTCCCATTTACAAACCAGTCATGCCCGCTAAAAACTTCGTTCTCATTCAAAAGCTTTAAAGCGCCATATCCTTTTCTCGAACGGCTGCCAAGCCCGCCAAAGTTAAGCATGAGATAAAGGGCTTTATAAAAATCAGCTTTTTGATTATCTTTAAGACTCATTAAGAGAAATTTCAAAGTAAAAACACTTCCGGGCGAAAAAGCACCTCTAACAATTTTTCTTTTATCAACTGGGCCATAGGCTAAATAATCCAATGGATTGACATTTAACCCTTTATGTTTAATAACATATTTATTATTTTCAGCAAATTTTGATTGATTAAATTTCAGAAGTTTAGATTTATCTGAAATCATTATCTTTACTTTGCTTACACCAATGTTTTCATCGCTTGAGCCAAACAATTTGTTTTCCTCTTTCAGCCGATTGGGTCCAATTAAAGTTCTATACCAATATCTGATTACACCCTTTATGCTTTGAGACCTTAGTTCGCAAATTGGTTTTCCATCAGCCATCTGCGGTGCCCCACCTAAAAACATTGGAGTCAATACTTCAATATTACAAATAATCTCATCCATCCAAATCCCTCCTTCCCCGCATCCCCGATAAATCGGGATCTGCCGACATACAGCAGCGCTGCCAGAATCACCGTCTGATATTCTCTTTGGTTAAAGTTTCCCATATTTTGCCCGCCGTTCTCTAATCTGATGTATTTGTCTCATGGCCTCCGGCACAGGCACTTTATATTTCTTTCTTACTACCAATTCAGGATTGGGTTTAGCTTCAGACAATTCTTTTTCTACTTTTTGGCTCTTTTTCTTAATCAACTTCAGTAATTCACTGTGTGACAGGCTTTTAGTCTTTTGATAAAACCGCTCTCTTATGCCATGCAACTCGGCCATGATTTTGGATTCCTTAATCATTGTCAATCACCTCCAGATGTCTCTTTTTTCAAAGAAGAAATTGAGAATGGAAGTGTCAAGATAAATATCATTCCGTTTCATTTCTATTACCCCTTCCCCACATCATGCAGCAACGCCGCCAGAATCACAGTCTCATATTCTCTTTGATTAAATTCCTTCATAATCTTCTCCTAAGTCTCTATCTTTATCTTACCTTTTTCAACTCTTATCCCATGCCGTGTATTGGCGTATTCGCGGCGTGGCGAGGTTATGGCATAAAGTGAAGTCAACGCTTCATCTTCCAATGCGCCGCCAATCGCCTTTTTTATCTTGCTAATTGCGGTTCTAAGCTCTTCGTGCTTTAAGCCTTCGGTATGTTTATAAAGAAGGTTTTCTGCCCTCGATACTGACATTTTCATGTAGTCCTTAGCCATTTCTTCAAGAGCCGGTTTCGTGGAAAAATCAAGCAATAACGGAAAGCAGTCAATACAGTCACGGCAATATTGTCTTTGGGAGAATTTGCAATAATGGAGTTTTCTTTTCAGATACGCTGCATATATCATGAGATGTAAAGGAGTTAGTTTTATTTTCTTTTGTCCTATATTCACTGTGCGGCCTGAGAAATCTATTCTTAGTTCAGGTTGTATCATCGCCATGTCTATTTCTTTCTGTCCTTCCTCAACAAGTTTCTTAAATCCTTTGCCGTCCAAAGAAACCTTGCTCCTCAGTCTTATAAAGGGAAGTTCAGCAAGAACTATTTCGGCATCTTTTGTATTCAGCTTTTTCCCATTTACCACTATGCTTCTGTTTCTCTTAGGCTTATAAAAAAACTCAGGGTTTGATTCAAATTCAGGTGTTACAAGCACATGATAAAGCTTGTCCCACGGCCTTCCAAAAAGCTGAAGCGCTGCGCCGAGATAGAAGGACATGGTCTTTCTTCCGCCTGCTATTGAACAGTGCAGTTTATATGACGGGTCTTTTGTCATTTTTCTAATGAATGATGTTATAAGATCGCCCATTGCTTCGTTTTCTGACTCATCCCTTATGTCCTTGAGTAAATTGCCTGAGCAATCGGACGGGATTATAAAAGATATTTGTTTTATGTCTATAGGGGGAAGGTCATATTCATCAGTAAGTTTTTTTAGTATTCCTCTGTCAAAAAGCGCTTTTTCAGCCAATGCCTTGCCTTTGCAGGTAGTAACAATAAAAATCCCGTCAGGATATACAGGCGGCTTCTTCATTGCGAGAGCATAGATGGTCTCGGTTATCACCTGAGGTGTTGAACCGGTGATAAATACATAAATATCTTTGTATCCGGTCTTCTTCATACGCTCACTATAGCACTTTATTCCTTCATGCAAAAGAAAAACAATATTGCTGAAATATTTCTATTTAATATCATATTTCCCCAATCCAAAACTCGTCCCTTTTCCGACATGCAAGACCTCACCTGCCTTAATGAACGGCATAAAAGGTTTTATATCCCCCTCAAAGGTTATCTCTCCAACAAACCCTCCCATCTTCATCCGTGAATCCTGTCTCGCCGAATATCTTTCCCAGTCGAACCACCTCAAACCTCTTTTGACCACTTTTACATCTTTTGCCTTTCTGATGATCCCTCTAAAATCGATTTCTGAAGGATCAAGACTGCAATGGAAATACCCGAGAAGGGAAATCCTTCTTAAAAGCTGCCTTATAAGCATATGGAATTCAAGGTCGAGGGTGAGGTGGCTATCGTAAATGATACGTGTTGGGGTAACAAAATTAAGATTCAAAATTTCAGATTCAAGATTCAAAACTCCGAAATCAGGATTCGACATTACAGATTCAAGATTCAAAACAGAAGGCGTAAATTGTTTAAGGGTCTTTGTCTCCGAAGAATAAATTGTCTCATTGTTTTTTTCAGAAAATCCCCCCTTGCCCCCCTTTTCCAAAGTGGGGTTTTTTCTCACTGTCTTCAACTCATACTTGCCTCTGTCCTTCCCAATCCCAATCTTTCCGAGTTCATCGAAGGTGTAGATGAAATAAGGGAGATAATCTATAGCTCTGCCTATTAGGGTAAGGCCGAAGGCTATCTCATCTCCGGGTTTATAGGCTTGCCTCTTTTCGGCAGGGGGCTCTATAACAAAAGGGTGGGGCGCATTGGTATATTTCGTCATGATTTCGGTGTCTGACGGCGGCGGGGTTTCGAAGACGTAGGAATAGACGCATTTTTCTTTAAGAATACATTCCGTACAATCGGTTTTTCGCAAGGCGCAGACTACCCGCCTGAAGGCATTTCCGAACCCGCCCCTAAGTGTAGAGCCCTTGTAAGAAGGCAAAAGTAGAATTTCTTTAGCCCCAAGGGAGAAAAGGAAATGTTGATACCCGATCCTCAATATCCCTCCCTATCTTGTACCTAATTATCTTAGCAATAGAAGGCGCGGCCTGTCCATGCTTTTTTTAGTTTGTGTCGAGTCTCTTCTCATTGAGAATAAGCGGAATGAAATTCACATAGTTTAAATTGAGAAGTACGTGTTGACTTCAGGAAATAAGTCTTAAAATATAGTCTTTCTTCCTTCTCTGCACTACCGCTTTTTCATCAAAAGGAGAAACTATCCAAGTTAAAGCAATGTAGGTCAAGGACGGTGACACGATTGTTGTCTCGCATATTGACGTCGGTCAGTTCTTTATCTGTGATAAATGTCTTGGTAATAAAGGGTGTTATAAGAAAACACTAAATTCATGATGAGATAAAAAAATAAAGAGTAAACATAAAAAGGGTAAATAAGAGAAAGATCTTCAAAAAGAAATGGAGAATGTCTACAGTTTTTTTAGGCATGTTTTGATATACTAAAAACATAATTAATTATAAATACGAGTTAATTTATTACGGATAATCGAATATAAACCGAGGTGTATAAAATGGCATTTGTTATAGCATTTGCAGGGAAGGGCGGCACTGGCAAGACAAGCATTGCCGCGCTTACCGTAAAATATCTGACCGGCAAAAAAAAGAAGCCTGTTCTTGCAGTTGATGCAGACAGCAATTCGTGTCTCAACGAGGCGCTGGGTGTTAATGTACATGCTACAATCGGACACCTGAGAGAAGAATCCCTGCAGACGATAAGGAGCGGTTCGGAAAGACCTGGCGGTATGTCGATGGAACAGCTCTTTGACTATCAGGTCCAGCAATCCATTATAGAATCGAGGGGCTTTGACCTGATAGTTATGGGAAGACCTGAGGGTCCTGGATGTTACTGCGCTGCAAACAACATCATAAGAAAATATACTGATAAATTGTCCGAGACATATTCTTATGTTGTCATAGACAACGAGGCCGGCATGGAACATTTAAGCAGAAGGACTACCCATAAGGTGGACTTGCTTTTGATAATCAGCGATCCGACTGTGAGGGGGGTAAAAACAGCTCAGAGGATAGCCGGGCTTGTAAAAGAGCTCGACCTCGATGTTGACAGGCATGCTCTTATAATCAACCGGATACAGGGAGGAGAAGGGCAGGAGCTAAGGGAATACGCTGAAGGGCTCGGGCTCGAAGTTGCAGGGCTTGTGCCCCAGGACAGCAGGGTATTTGAAAACGACCTTGCAGGGAAGGCAATAATAGAACTGCCCGATGATTCTGATGCTGTAAAGGCAGTTTACAGTATTTTGGATAAAGTTGGGATAAAGTAGAAAAACCGCCGGTTAGCCCAGATAATTCATAAACCATGAAAAAAATAATGACGAAAGGACATAGTATTTGAGCGGCTTTATTTGCCCGATATTCAAACAGTATTTATTCTGATAAATAAAGAGGGCAAATTCCTCGGAGGTCGAAGACCGAGAATGAGCGATGATACTATGTCCTTTCGGCATCCAGGAAAATTTATGAATTAAATGTGTTAAACCTTCACTTTTCTCATAAACTCTGCTATCTCTTCGGGGATAGCGGTATTGACATACATACCTGAGCCGAGTTCGAATCCCGAGGCCTGTATGACATGCGGCACGATACTCAGGTACCAGTGAAAATATTCTGATTTGCATTCCTTCGGGATTTGAGAGCGGATAATGAAATTGAAATCAGGGTCTTCAAGACCGGAGTGGAATTTGGATAAGACGGTCTTCAGATG
>JAKAKQ010000225.1 GCA_021813425.1 Nitrospirota bacterium | reverse complement strand
GCTTACCATGGTGCCTGAGAAACTCTCGGAGGTCGCAACAAAAATCGCTGTAGCCGGAACAAAAAGAAAGGAAATTGAATCACTCTACAGCAAGGTGAAGGACTTCTCTCAAAATCCGTCCGGCGCCGAAACTATTTCCGCAATCGTCTCTGACCCTGTAATACAGTCTCTGCGCGCCCAGATCATGAAGGCCGAACAGAATATTTCCGAGTTATCGAAAAAGTTCGGCCAAAAGCATCCCTCGATGATCACGGCACAGGAAGATCTGAAGGGATTAAAGGAAAGGAAAGACCAGGAAATAAGACGGGTTATCGAGGCGATTAAGAATGAGTACGAACTTGCAAAGGCAACGGAGGAGAATCTCCAGAGACTCGCATCGCAGACAAAGTCTGAAACTCTTAATCTTAATGAAAAGTTCATCCAGTATGGCGCATTAAAGAGGGAAGTCGAAACAAACAGACAGGTCTTTGATATTATCATTAAAAAGCTCAAGGAGCAGGGAGTAACACAGGATGTGCAGACCGTGGATGTATGGGTCGTGGAAAAGGCCGAGGTTCCGAAACATCCGGCAAAACCCCGAAAAGCCCTCAATATACTTCTGGGATTGATCATCGGTCTATTCGGAGGAGTAGGCTTGGCATTTTTCCTGGAATATCTCGATAACACGATAAAATCACCAGAAGATGTCGAGAAAAAACTGGGCAGGGCGGTGCTCGGTATAGTGCCATTCCAGAAGTCCGGTGATATCTTAATAGATGATTCTTTACTGAAGGATACCCACTCACCCTTCTCCGAAAGCTATAAAGTCATAAGAACGGCTATCCTGCTTTCTTCGGCAAACAGGCCTCCCAAGAATATATTGATAACGAGCACTTCCCCTGAAGAAGGCAAGACGGTTACCGCAGTGAATCTGGCCATGACAATAGCTCAGTCAGAACGTTCCGTTCTCCTCATCGACTGTGATCTCAGAAAGCCGCGCATTCATAAAATATTTGGACTGGACAATACCAAAGGACTGAGCACCTTTCTTGCCGGTGTTTCAGACTACGATATCATTGCAAAAGACTCCTCGGGGAAACTGAGCATCATACCTGCAGGCCCTATCCCGCCGAA
Organism: Nitrospirota bacterium; assembly: GCA_021813425.1. Taxonomy (GTDB): domain Bacteria; phylum Nitrospirota; class Thermodesulfovibrionia; order Thermodesulfovibrionales; family UBA6898; genus JAKAKQ01. Next base: position 5,049 of record JAKAKQ010000225.1, on the reverse strand, counting down.
TCCTTCTGAGCTTTTGGATTCGGGGAAGATGCATGAACTCCTTGCCCTTATCAATGAAAAATTCGATGTTATCATCTGGGATTCACCGCCTCTGCTGACGGTTGTTGACAGCCTCATTCTGAGCAAGGCGCTCGACGGAACGATCATCGTTGCAAAGGCCGCTGAAACTACCTTTGTGCGGACAGATAGAGGGTTGAAAGCCCTGGACGACATGGAGTCCCACTGCCTGGGTATTGTGATCAACGCCCTTGATATAAAAAAGAGCGATTATTATTATTACAGTTACAACTATACATCCGGCGAAAAATCACGGTAGAAGGTGATTATTTTTCAGAATCGCCGGAATCAATGCGATCCGTTTAATGACAAACATCATCCATAGACTGCTTTTATTTAACCTGATCTTCACGCCCCTCGCCTTCGGCACTGTGGAACAGTGGTCTCTCACAATCATGGAAGTATCATTCTATGTCGCCCTCACGGTGTTTTTTTTCATAATCGTCAGGGACAAAGAAACATCTCTTTATAAAGTCCCGGGCATTCTCCCTCTCTCTCTTTTTTTGGCATATATGCTTCTTCAACTCGTCCCGCTCCCCCATCAAATCATCCGTTTTATCTCTCCTGAAACATATTCCCTGTACAGAGAATCCATATGGATAGATCGTCCGGCAGGATGGGCGGCGCTCTCGATAAACAGAAAAGCGACACTGACCGAGTTTTTCAGAGTCTTGTCCTATGCGTCCTGCTATATTCTGACTGTGCAATTGCTGGTCGGAAAGGAATACCTGAAAAAAACGGTTTCAGTAATCACTGTCTTTGTTTCGCTGCTCTCTTTATTCGGGATACTTCAGAATATTCTCCCGAACAATAAAATATTCTGGATGAGAGAATTAACACAGGGAGGAACCCCTTTCGGACCATATGTCAACCGGAATCACTACGCAGGCCTGATCAGTATGGTCTTTCCCATATCATTAAGCCTTTTCCTTTATTACAAGCCGAAAATGCATTATGCGTCCTTTCGTGAAAGGATGTCTGAGTTGTTCAATCAAAGACTGACTAATATCTCTGTCCTCCTTGGATCATCTGTTCTTCTGATCGCCTTGTCCATATTCTTAAGCCATTCACGAGGAGGGATTGTAAGCCTGAGTCTTTCCATGATTTTCTTCGGCATAATAATCCTCCTTAAGGAAAAGAAGGCGCAGCGAGGTATTGTCATTATACTGATTTTTGTCGTGATACTCTATTCCGTGGGATGGTTCGGATGGGACCCCATATTCGAGAGGTTTGAAAAAATAAGGAACGAAAGTGGAGACATCGTAGAATCAAGGCTTGATTTATGGAAAGAGAGCGTGCAGATCACCAGGGATTTTCCGTTAACAGGAACAGGGCATGGGAGCTTCATCAGTATTTATCCGAAATATCGCAGCGTTTATTTTAATGCAGTCGTTGATCATGCTCACAATGATTATCTGGAGCTTTTTATAGAAGGCGGCGTCATCTCTTTTTCACTCTTCTGCTGGTTTCTACTTTCTGTCCTGAGAAGTTCATACCATGCATATGGTAAAAGACGCGATACATACGCTGTCTATCTTGCAGCAGGGGCCTTCGCAGGCATAATCTCGATGCTTATCCACAGCCTAACCGACTTCAACCTTCATATCGGAGCCAACGGTCTCTATTTTTTCTTTCTCATGGGGCTTGCGGTCTCCTCTGCACATACAAGGTATCATGACGAAGAAGGTCAAACATATCTCAAAAAAATAGCGTTCCCTTATGCAGAAAAGGCATTTATAGGAGCAGCTTTAGTAACAATTGTTGGTTTTGTCTTCAATGCCGGGATTATTACAGGCGCATTTCTTTTTGCTTCATCAGATGGAAAAAACATAGATACACAGACGCCGAAAAAAGAATTGCAGGCAATCAGGGACAAAGCTGCGCGCGCTTCATTCTGCGACCCTCTGGAGGCGAGATATCCTTATACTGTTGCCCATGCTGAAAGGCTCCTTGCTTTTACGGAAAGGTCGCAAAACTATTATAAAAAAGCGCTGTTTCTTGATCCTGTGAATGGCGAATATCTTCAGATATTCGGCCTGTTATTGTCTGATTTCAAGAGATACGATATCGCAGAGAGATATCTCAGGTCCGGAATCAATCTTGATAAGGGAAACGCGATTAGATACAGGATTTATGCTTTGTGGCTGTTATCACAAAACAGGAAAAAAGAAGGCCTCGAAAACATAAAAACCGCGATTTCTCTTGACCCCCGGCACACAAAGGATTATTTGGCCATGATGGCGATTAACGGCATCAGCGACTCTGAGATGAAACAGACGATCCCGGCAAAGGCCGGGCCTTATTTCTTATATGCTGATTACCTCCTTAAGACAGGCAATGAGGAGATGGGTGATAAGGCATACCGCGATGCTCTCGCATATTCAGAAAATGAAAAAGATATTGCCCGGTCTTTTTTTCTTGAGGCCTATTCTTTTTACCGAAAGAAAAAAGAGTATGATAGAGCGCTTCTTACAATGCAAAAAGCCGCAGAAAAGTATCCTGCCGACATCACTATAAGGTTAATGACCGCTTCCGCCTATGCAGAAGCAGGCATTACCTATAAAGCAATCGAGGAATACAAGAGAGTCCTCATCCTTGACCCTGACAACACTACGGCAAGGAGGAAGATAAGGGAAATAGATAAATGAAGCCGGGCATGATCCATGATGAAAAGTGATGTCTATGCTCTCATCCTTTTATTGGCGAGAAAATCACCGACAGGCGCTGTCATAAAAAAAGCGCAGGAGCTTGTAGACAAAGGGATGGACTGGAAGAAATTCCTTGAGGATGCTGTAGCTCAGGGAGTAGCACCCCTTATTTATAAAAACATCGGTGTTATAAGCGAAGTGCCTCATGATGTAACAGAAACTTTTAGAAAATCTCATATTCGTAATATCAGTGATACAGTAAGATCATCTTATGAACTTGCAGAGATTATCGGATCCCTTAAAAAGGCTGACATAGAAGCTATTCCTATAAAAGGGGTAACAAATGCTGAGGAAGTTTTTGGAGAATCATCATTATATCCTTCTTCTGATATTGATATCATGATACGGCAGAAGGATGTTTTTAAGGCAACTGACATTATGAAGGATATGGGTTATTCATCAAAAGCTGAATTAGATGGATTCTTCTTTGAAAAATATATTGAAGTAAATTTTTTCAAGACGGGGGCTAAACATGTAGAACTTCACTTCAGCATGCATAAGAAACGATACTTCAATATACCCGAAGATTTTTGGTGGGAAGACCTGAGGGAACTGGATTTCAATGGTAATAGATATAAGATGCTTTCCAGAGAAAAAACCATTCTCTTTGCAAGTATACATTTATTTTCACATGGCTACTCACCTTTTAAATTCATCGTGAGCATATCTGAAATGCTGAGGTCCCTCCAGGATGATATTGACTGGAACAAATTAATTGAGGATGCAAAAAAGCTCAATATATATCAACCATTATTGCTGTCATTATATCTTGCAGTAACTTTTCTTGATGCCCCATTGCCTGATGATATCTCCGGACTTTTTAAAAAACTTTCTTTTAAGGAAAGATGGATATTTAAACAGATTCAAAGGAATGTTTTTAACCGCAATGTCCGGTTTGCCAAGGTAGTGTTTTTATTGACAGTCATGCAATACAACTCATTTGAGGTTATATGCAGGATGATAAAATGGATATTTCCACCTCTTAAGGAGATATCCATAAGATATAATATTTCCGTTGAATCTAAAAAGATTTATCTTTACTATATTCTCAATCCTTTTCTGTTATTAAAGAAGAAAAGGGCATAGTTTGAGGTGGATGACGTGACATGCAGATAATACATCTGAAACGAACCAAAAGGCTGCTTAACGGACACCTCTGGGTCTTTTCAAACGAGATATATGAAAACCTGAAAGACTATCAACCTGGTTCTGTTGCAGAACTCCATGATATGCAGGACCGTTTTATCGGTGTCGGATATATTAATCCCAAAAGCCTTATTTCAATCAGACTGCTCACAAAAAACAAAGAATCAATTGACAGAGAATTCCTGAGAAGACGCATCAATAATGCGATTAGTTTACGCGAAAGATTTTTTAAAACAGAGGATGCATTCCGTCTGATATACAGTGAAGGAGACTATCTGCCTGGACTGATAGTCGACAAATATAAGGGCTGTCTTGTTCTGCAATTTCTTACTATGGGCATGGAGACTCTGAAAGACGCAATAATAGAGCTGCTCGATGAGATGATTAAACCTGAAGTAATAATACTTAGAAACGACAGCAGCATGCGTACTATCGAGGGTCTGACCTTACACAAGGAAGTCGTAAAGGGCTCTCTCGATCCATTGCCTGTGATAAATGAGGATGGATTGTTATTTGAGATAGACCCATACGAAGGGCAGAAGACCGGCTTTTTCCTTGACCAGAGAGAGAACAGAACAGCGCTTTGCAATTTTGTAAAAGGAGGGCAGGGGCTTGACCTGTTCTGTTATGTCGGGGCATGGGCGCTGAGGCTTGCCTCAAAGGATGCTGATGTAATTGGCGTGGATTCATCCGAAAAGGCGATAAGGCAGGCGCAGAAAAATTCAGAAATAAACGGTCTCCATAATAGACTGAGGTTTATAAGGGAAGATGTCTTTTCCTTTCTCAAAGAGGAAATTAAAAAAGGTGAGAAAAGATATGATTTTATTGTGCTTGACCCTCCGGCCTTTGTAAAAAGCTCTGGAAAGATAAAGGAGGCCCTGAAAGGATACAGGCAACTGAATGCTATGTGCATTAAACTTTTAAAACCAGGCGGCATGCTTGCCACTTCGTCCTGCTCATACCATCTGGACAGAGAGATGTTTCTTGATATGCTCCGTTCTTCAGGGAAAGACGCTGAAAGGGGACTAAGACTCCTTGGCCTGCGTTCACAGGGGCCTGATCACCCCGTGCTTCTTTCCATGCCCGAGACAGAGTACCTCAAATGCGCATTCCTGCTTTTGGAGTGATGTCGGTGTTT
>JAKAKQ010000176.1 GCA_021813425.1 Nitrospirota bacterium | reverse complement strand
CCCTGCAGTCTGTGTTGTGATATCCTCTGAAGGGTATCCCGGAAAATACAGGAAGGGTGATGTCATTAAGGGTATAGATGAAGCAAATAAGCTCGAAGGCGTTCATGTATTCCATGCGGGCACGGCCTTTAAAGGAAATGATATAATTACAGCCGGAGGCAGGGTCCTCGGAGTCACTGCTATTGGAAGCGATATAGCAGAGGCAAAAGCAATGGCCTATGAAGCTGTAGGGAAGATACATTTCGACGGAATGCACTACAGAAAAGATATTGCGGACAGGGCATTGAAACGGCAGTAATGAGTTATAAACTGTCTCAAAATAGAATTTATATCGATAAAAAATCTCCCCTCGCCCCTCTTTTCCAAAGAGGGGGATTTCCTCACTTTGGCAAAGGGAGGTTAGGAGGGATTTTATAAATAATGTCATTATTATTATGAGACCGTTAATTAGAATGACAGGTTTAAAGACTCATTACTCATTATTCAGGAGGAAGCTATGAAACCGAAGGTTTTAATAATCATGGGAAGCGATTCAGACCTTCCTGTAATGGAAGAGGCTGCCAATATGCTTAAAGAATTCAATATACCGTATAACATGACAGTCGCATCCGCACACAGAACACCCGAAAGAACCTTGAAACTTGTCAGGGACGCTGAAAAAAACGGTATTGAGGTAATCGTTGCAGGTGCAGGGATGGCAGCTCACCTCCCCGGAGTGATAGCCTCCCACACGATATTGCCTGTTATCGGAGTGCCTCTGGATGCATCTCCTCTTAAAGGCATGGATGCACTGCTTAGCATGGTCCAGATGCCGCCGGGTATCCCTGTAGCAACTGTTGCCTTGGGAAAGGCAGGGGCTAAAAACGCCGGTATACTTGCTGCGCAGATATTAGCGAGAAAAGACCCTAAATTGACTGACAAGCTCCTTGAGCACAGGAAAAAGATGTCTCAGGAGGTTGAAGAGAAGGCAAAGAGGATACATAAAGATAATTGATGCACACGCATATCGATTGTTTCCCCTGCTTTCTTAAACAGACAGTAATTGCACTTAAACAGCATTCGGATGATCTGTATATTTATAAGGAGATCCTAAAGGATGTACTTCCAATCATACAGGGGGCTGATACAAGCCAACCCCCTGCATACACAACGACATTCATACACAGGGCAGTAAGAAACAGGCTCGGGCTGGACCCTTTTAAAAAGATAAAGCACGATTATAATTCCATTGCATTGGAACTTTATCCAAAATTAAAGGATCTGGTCAAAAACAGCAAAGACCCGCTCTGGACCGCTGCAAGACTCGCCATAGCAGGCAATATAATAGACTTCGGCATATTTACTTCAATAGACATAGAAAGCTCTATCAGCAGGGCGCTTGAATCCGAAATCCCTGTTGATGACTATCCATCCTTTAAAAAGGCTTCTGAAGAAACTCATGACATCCTCTATCTGCTCGATAATTCCGGGGAGATCGTATTTGACAGGCTTTTTATAGAGGAACTGATAAAGTCAGGCAAAAAAGTAAAAGCGGTTGTAAAAGGTTCACCGGTCTTAAACGACGTGACCCTTGAGGATGCTTTACAAGTAAATCTCATTGAAGCCTGCGAGGTCATTGACAACGGCTCTGATGCCATAGGCACAATCCTCGAATGGACTTCTCCTGAATTTCAAAAGGAGTTCCGCAAGGCAAAACTCATCATAAGCAAGGGACAGGGAAACTTCGAGACTCTCGCAGACACTGAACAAAGGACATACTTTCTCTTTCAGTCCAAATGTAATGTGGTCTCTAAAGAGTTAAGCCTTTTACCCGGCTCGATGCTTTTTAAGAAATCCTGAATTACCTGGCTGGCTAATTAAATCGCAAGCGAAAAAATCAGGCAGTTATCTTCTTTCCCCTCTCCCCCTGCCGCCACCAAAACCACCGCTTCTCTGTCTGAAACCACCGCCGTGCTCTCTTTTCTCCTGTGGTTTTGCTTCGTTAACAACAATCGACCTGTCCATGAACTGCTTCCCGTTGAACATGGTGATAGCCTTTTTCCCGTCCTCATCTGACGACATTTCAACAAAGCCGAATCCCCTGAGCCTGCCGGTAGCCGCATCTGTTATAAGTTTTACAGATACCACTTCTCCAGCCTGGGAAAACAGTTCGCGCAGGTCGTCTTCTGTGGCCTTGAATGAAATGTTCCCTACATAAAGTCTCATCGTACCCATTCTTCCTCCTTAAATATTGTGTTGTCCTTATGTGCCTGAAAGGCTTCATTGGATGCCTAAAATATGACTAATCCGGACATGCTTTGTCAAGAAAGAAATTACATCGGAACCCAGTAATTATCAACTTTAGCCCACTTAATTCATAAATTTTCCTGAATGCCGAAAGGATATAGTATTTGAGCGGTTTTATTTGCCCGATATTCAGACAGTATATATTTTGATAAATAAAGAGGGCAAATTCCTCGGAGTCCCGATCTTATGGGGGCGAGAATGAGCGAGGATACTATGTCCTTTCTGTATTATCATAGTTTATGAATTATCTGGTTTAGATGATATAATCGGACGCATTTGGATCGGTCATCTTATAATCTCGACAGTAAATTTATAAAGCTGTGCGGTTTTCCAGGAATCTTTTGGGAGACCTGCCTTAATGGACAACTGCTCGAGAAATATATTGCGGTCCCATCTGTTTTCCTCTGCAACCTGTGGAAGGAGCAGGCCGCTGTCCTGTCCTTTTACAAGAAAAAGCCCATGCCTTCCGATCTCGATATTTTTTACATCCCCTAAAGGTTCAAGGGGTGAAAGAACTGAGACCTCGACTTCGGCATCCTTCATATCTTCACTGTTCATAGGCGGAAATCTCGGGTCTTTCGAACATGATGAAACAGCATTGCTGATGACGGATCTGTAAAGCGGCATGACAGGCTGGATATTTCCGATACAGCCCTTTAAATCCCCGTTCTTCCTGATCGTCACAAAGGTTGCCCCATTTGCCTTAAGCCTTGGATTCTTTACATCAACTTCTGAAACCTTTCCGTGAAGTACAAAATCTGCAATTGTATTTTTTGCAAGCAGGAGGAGTTCCTCTTTTTCTTCTTTTGTGAGGGTGCTTTTGTAAAGTCCCATCGCCGCATATCCTACAACCCTGCTTCTGTCATTTGTGATGTCTCCTGAATTGGCATATCTGTAAAGCACGCCGTTTGTTGCCCCGAGCCTTCTTGCAACCGCCATTGTGAAAATTACGGGATAACTACCGCACAGCTCAGCTTCCCCGGTAATCAAGTATCTCTCGACATCCTCTATGGACATCCTTTCAACAGCGTCTATAATCTTTTTGTCCATTTTAACCGCGGTATCATAATCATGATAGTGGGAAAGGTCCGTGCTCGCAATGATTATCGCCTTTTCATTTTTGGAAAGTATTTCCGTGAGCTTTTCTGTCAGATGCTCGAAGGTCTCTTTTGAAGGAGAACCGATAAGTACAGGTACTATCTTAAAATCCTTCAGCACCTGCTGAAGGAAAGGCAGCTGCACCTCAAGTGAATGTTCCTTGTCAAAGGCGCCTGGATAAAAGCTTACAATGGCCTTTTCGTTTATGAGTGAATTTGCGATCTTCTCATCGATCTTTATATTACCGATCGGCGTTTTCATGCTTCCCTTTGCATAAACAGAGGCGCCGTTGAAGGCTGCATGATGACTCGGACCTATAAGTATGACCGTCTTGATATTCATCTCTGCAAGATGACGGTAAGCATAAGCTGCGGTACTTCCTGAGTACTCATAACCCGCATGAGGGGAGATGATGGCGATCAGTCTTCCGGCGACCGGTCTGTTTTCCGACCTGTAAAGGAAACTGTTTACCATGACCTTCAGGTTATTCTCATCAGCCGGATAAAATGCACCTGCCACAGAAGGCTCTTTTATATGTTCTTTGCAGCCAATAAAAAAAACAGTAAGCAGTAAACAGCAAGCAGCAAACAGCAGGGACTTCTTATAATTCATCTTTCTTTCTCCAGTACATCGCCTCTCTCCATTTCTGTCTCTTGACCCCGGTTATTTTTTTGGAAGATATTTTTTTGCCGAAAAGACTCAGGGATCCCCCTAAAAGAAAAAAACCCAAAAAATTTCTCCTTGTCATATGTTGCAGTTCCCTTTCTTAACCTTTACCTATATTTTTTTATTATTAACAGTCTCATAATAATGTGGACATTGATTTGTAAAATCCCTCCTAACCTCCCTTTGCCAAAGGGAGGAATAATACCCCTCTTTAGCAAAGAGGGGCGAGGGGAGATTTTCCGATAAAAGCCCATTCAACTATGAGACCCTTTTTAACTCCATATCCCCGGAATTTTTGCCCTGCAGAATCTGCATTTTGCATCCGATATATTATTCTGCTTCACAAAATAGCCTGCCCTTTCTATAAGAAGTTTCCTGCATTCAGGGCAGTAGGTATTTTCAGCCTCGCTCCTTAAGTTGCCGATATATACATATTTTAACCCCGCGTCCATTGCTATGTTTCTTGCATCCCTTATGGTTTCAAAAGGTGTCGGTGGAAGATTCTTCAATTTATAATGTGGGAAAAACCTTGAGAAATGCAACGGGACATCAGGTCCGAGATTTTTTATTATCCACTGACACATTTCCTTTATCTTACCGTTATCATCATTGAGCGTTGGGATAATGAGATTTGTTATCTCAAGCCATACATTTTCCTGTTTAAGGACAACAAGTGCATCAAGAACAGGCTTCAGCCTTCCACCGCATATCCTGCTGTAGAAATCCTCGGTAAAGGCCTTCAGGTCAACATCCGCTGCATTCATATATTCAGCAAGCTTTCTCAAAGGCTTTTCATTGATATATCCGCATGTATGCATGGTGTTCTTTAAATTATATTTCTTTGCGATCTGCGCAGTGTCATACATGTATTCATAGAAGACTGTCGGCTCGGTGTAGGTGTATGTTATCGTCCTGCAGCCATAAAACATGGCCTGTCTTACGACATCATCCGGCATCAGATTGTGGTTGTCCGTCTCCTCGGGCTTTGCCTGGGATATCTCCCAGTTCTGGCAGAATTTGCACCCGAGCACACAGCCTGCTGTTGCGATCGAAAACGCAGTTGTGGCAGGGAGGAAGTGAAAGAAGGGTTTTTTCTCTATAGGGTCTACGGCCACTGCACAGGGTTTCCCGTAGACAAGACTGTAAAGGACACCGCCTTTGTTGATCCTTACCCTGCATCCGCCGATCTGGAGATCTTCAAGTATGCACTCAGTAGGACAGAGTTCGCATTGAACCTTTTTGCCCATGTTTTAGTATAAAACTTCTATTCCTTTTCCTTCCAGTACATGCCCTTATGAAGACTCAGCCCCTTTTTCGAGATTACTTCTTCGTAATACCTCTGCCTCTCCCGTCCTTCGAGATAGCCTTCGATCCCGGGCATAAAATATCCCTGAAGCACATTGTATGAGAGGATGAGAAAGGTGAGTGCTGTCGTTATAAAAATCAAGATTTTAAATTTCCTTGCATCAGTCATAAACAATCCTTTAACTATTTTCTGTTGCGGATAACACTGAAAACACTAAATGTCATTCTGAGCCCTTCGCCTGTCATTCTGAGCGAAGCGAAGAATCCCATCTTGTGCTCAGGATAAACTCCGCAAAGAATCTCATGAACTCAACGAGTTGCGAGACCCTTCACGGAGCCTGTCCTGAGCGAGATTCTTCAGTCGCTTCACTCCTTCAGAATGACAAAAAGCGAAGGGTTCAGGGTGACAAATAACAGTTTCCGCAACAGACACTAACTAATCACTATTCACTGCCTTTATAGCACCTGTTGCACCTTATGCATTCGGATATAAGCAGCATCGGTTTATTTCCGACAGGACAGTCATGCCTGCTGATGTAACCACTGTCTTTTCTCGATAACATCCCTGTTAATGCTGCAACAGGACACAGATACCTGCACCAGAACCTCTCTATCCTTATATTTGCAAGGAGAGTTATTACAACCAGTGACCAGGTAAGGTAATTGCCATGAAATGAAAAGAGTGTTACATATGTCTCGTAGTTTCCAAATTCGACCCTCCTGCTGGTAAATACTATAATTGCTGCCAGCCCTAATATAATATATTTCAGATCTCTCCATCTGTCGTCTGTCTCCATAGGAATAGCCCATTTCCTG
>JAKAKQ010000138.1 GCA_021813425.1 Nitrospirota bacterium | reverse complement strand
TATTCGATGGAAGGTCTTAAGGTCGCACTGGATTATGCTAAGACAAAAAAGGCGGAGATTATTCTTGCTCATGTTGTTCCGTTTGTTGCCGGCATGGACCTCGAAGTTTCAGCGCACAGGCTTGATGATATTAATGCAGAATTTAAACGGGCTGGTGAGGCAGCGCTCGCGAAAGCATCAGATCAGTTAAAAGCTGATGGGGTAACCGCAAAAACTATACTAAGCACATCCTCAAATCCTGCAGAAGAGATTATCACCATAGCAGAAAAAGAGAAGGTCGAACTGGTAATTATCGGAAGCCGGGGCTTGACCGGCGCAGCAAGGTTTATGCTCGGCAGCACAGCTTCAAAAGTCGTCAGGCATTGCCCGTGTTCTGTATATGTAGTGAAAATCAAATAACATCAAAAGGGAATTTTGTTTGATGAATGCGCCGCAGCATTCTTTAAAAAGGATGCTGCGGCGCATGTTTTAGTAAACATTCAGTTACAGTTCATAATATCGAAATAGAATCTTATACCCCTCTTTGAAAAAGAGGGGGTAGGGGAGATTTCCCTATATATACAGACCTCATAATTGTAACGACATTATATATAAAATCCCTCCTAACCTCCCTTTGCCAAAGGGAGGGATTAAAATCGCAACTGAATGGAAACATATTTTGAAATATCCCCTTGCATCAAAAACCATGTTCCTGCATTATAAAAATATATGCTGAGCTTTAAGTACCTCATACAACGCCTCAAAGGGAAGGACAAACCCGAATCAAAACCTTCAGTGGATGAACTGCGCACTTCCCTGAAAACGCGCTTCCTGAATTTCAGGACCCTCCTGAAGGCGAATAACGAAATACTCGAGATAATGTCGGATATGGAAGAGATGCTGAGAAGCGGAAGGAGTTTCGGCATGTCATATATTAGGGCGAATTGCACGGCCATGTCTGTGAATCTTTTCAAGCTTGTACAGAATATCAATATTCTTTCAGGGAATAAATACAATGAATTATTTAATGTATCTGAAAGGATTTGGGGAAAGATCAGTGAACAGCTTGAGAGAAAGAAAAAAGCAGCAGATGCAAGATTCATTCTTCCCCTTGAAAGTATTGATAAGGAAAAGGCAGATGAGACCGGAAACAAAATGGCAAACCTTGGCGAGATTAAAAACAGAGTGGGATTGCAGGTGCCTGATGGATTTGTTATTACTGCCTCTGCCTATGAAAGGTTTCTTGAATATAACAATCTCCAGGATGAGATCAACAGGCGTTTACAGACATTGGACATCGGAAATATTGAAATGCTCCACAGAAACAGTTCTGAAATACAGCAGCTTATTGTCCATGCAACCATACCTCAGGTACTTGCAGATGAAATCATGAATGCCCACAGAGCGCTTGAACAGAGATTGAACAGGGAGGTTCACATCTCCATGCGGAGCAGCGCCCTTGGTGAAGATTCATCAGGGGTTTCTTTTGCAGGTCAATACCGTTCGGCATTAAATGTAAGCAGGGAATTTATCCTTTATACATACAAGGAAATTATTGCGAGCAAATATACCCTTCAGGCTATCAGTTATCGTCTAAACCGCGGTTTCCGGGACGAGGATATGCCGATGTGTGTGGGTTGCATGGAGATGGTGGATGCTGTTTCAGGCGGGGTTATGTATTCGAGAGATCCCGGTGATTTTTCAAATAAATTCATACTGATCAATTCTTCCTGGGGACTTGCCAAATCAGTGGTGGACGGGGCTGTTTCACCGGATACATTTATTGTATATGCTGAAAACTCTGAAAAACGTATAAAGACTATCATCCAGCCGAAAAACATAAAAGTGATATCGGGACAGGCAGAAGGCGTTGTCAATGTCGAGCTTCAGGAAGATGAAAAGAACAGACCGTCACTAAGCAATGAACAGGCCATGAGGCTTGCTGAGATTGCAGTGAAACTGGAAGATTATTTCGGATTGCCTCAGGATATAGAATGGTCAATAGATCATGAAGGGACAATAAAAATATTGCAGGCAAGGCCTTTGCAAAAGACCGGCGAACGTATTGAAATCAGTATTAATGTGGAATCAGCAGATATCAGTTCCCATGAAGTTGTTATCAATAAAGGACTGACTGTCAGCAGGGGGGCTGCATCAGGAGAGGCTTTCCTTGTGGATTCAACATTGGATATGCTCCAATTTCCAAAAGGGGCTGTGCTGATCACCCGTTATCCTTTTCCCCAGTGGGCATCGCTGCTTTCCCATGCATCTGCTGTTGTAACGGATTCCGGAAGTATTGCAGGACATCTTGCTACAGTTTCAAGGGAGTTTAGTGTGCCTGCCTTATTCAATACTCTTGATGCAACTCAGAAGATAAAGACGGGGGAACTGATAACTGTTGATGCAGACGGATGCAGGGTATACAAAGGAAGGGTTGCCAGCCTTTTGCAGAAAAAAACAGAGAAGGCCGGACTTATGGAAGGAAGTCCTGTCCAGGCTTTATTGAGAAATATCCTTGTGAACATAACACCTCTGAATCTTACTGACCCTGATTCTCTCGATTTCAAGGCAGTCAACTGCGCAACCGTGCATGACATAACACGCTTTTGCCATGAGATGGCTGTCAGGGAGATATTTGATTTTACCCAGGAATATTCCTTCAGAAAATATCCGGTTAAGAGACTGATGACACATGTGCCGACACAGTGGTGGGTGCTGAATCTTGACGATGGATTCAGGGAAGGGGTCAAGGGCAAGAGAGTTAAAATTGGAGATATTACCTCTGTGCCTATGCTGGCTATATGGGAGGGGATCAATGCTGTGAAATGGGAAGGTCCGCCTCCTGTTGATACAAAGGGTTTCATGTCCATCCTCTTTGAGGCGACCATTGATACAGAACTTGAACCCTCCATGCAATCAAGTTATACGGACAAAAACTACCTGATCATATCAAGGGATTTCTGCAACGTCAGTTCCAGATTCGGATTTCACTTTTCAACGGTTGAGGCATATGTCACTGACCTTGCAAAGGATAACTACATCAGCTTTAATTTCAAGGGTGGGGCTGCTGATTTTGACAGAAAGGCGCGCAGGGTTGAATTTATCGGCAGGATACTCGAAAGATTTGGCTTCAGAATAGAACTCCACGGCGACGCCATCTTTGCAAGGATTGAAGGATATGAAAAAAAGGAAATGATCGAGCGTCTGAAGATCATGGGATATTTACTGATGCATACGCGGCAGATTGATATGATCATGAATAATGAGGTTTTGGTTAATGAGTATTATGAGAATTTTATAAATGATATTAAATCGTTTGTGAAGATTTCAGCTGAAACGAGGGAAAAGTCAGGGTAGTTTTACATTTTATTTCCTCCTGCGTATTTTATATTTTATTTAAGTAACGCCCCCTTCCCCCTCTTTAGCAAAGAGGGGGAAGGGGGCGTTATCTGTTTAACCCTTTGAAATTAAAGATAAATTAGCCCATCTCTGAAATCTATATTTAAATTATCAGGTAGACTAAAATTTTACTTGACAAAGGTATTTATTATGTTATAAAGTTATGACATTATAATGATATGACAACAGAACGAAAGATAGACAGATTAAATCAGGAGAAGCTGTACATGCAGCTTACACATATTCTTCAGGAGAAAATTCAGTCAAAAGACTGGCCGATAGGCATGCGCATCCCTTCTGAAGATGAACTCTGCAATATGTTCCAGGTGAGCAAAGTCACTGTAAGGCAGTCTGTGCATAACCTTGTTACAGACGGGTACCTGACGAAGATTCAGGGTAAAGGCACTTTTGTATCGACCCTTATCCCTGAGTCGGGCTATACCATGAAATTCAGGCTCACCAGTGATATCTTTGGAAAGACAAGCGGAGAGGAAAGGAACCTCAAGGAAAAAGGCATTGTCGAACCCGATGCTTTTGTTAAGACCTTGCTTAAGCTGAATGAAGGTGAAATGGTCTTTCATTTTATACAGATCAGAAAGGTCAATAATGAGCCCCTTGTTTTTGAGGAATCATATCTGCCTGCCGACATCATTCCCGATATAGAGGATGTTGAAAGAGAAGAGGCCGATGACATGTCTGTATATAATATGATTCAGAATAAATCATTTTATAAAGTGCACAAGGCCATGCAGACAGTGGAAGTTACTAAGATAGCAGGGAAGGCTGCTGAATTACTGAGAGTAAAGGAAGGAGCTATCGGGTTGCTTATTAACAGGCTCTTATTAAGTTATGAAAACAGGCCGCTTGCATTTACAAAACTTCTGGGCAACGGCAATAAATATAAATTTCATATGGAGTTTGAAAGCATAAGGTGAAAAGGGATTGTGTTATTGAATTAAATTCAATAACTAATAGCTTAATAACTTAAGTACTAATCAAAAGGAGGTGTTTCATATGGAAAGCAGTAAAAAGGCAGGAGATTTGAAGCTGGATCTTTTTGACTATCCTCATATCCCTTACTGGTTCACGTTGAAACAGGCTATCGGGATAATAAGGAAGTCGATGTTCGAGACAGACAAGTGTTTCCATCCGTTTGCCATACTGGTATTCGATGAGAAATATAATCTGATGGGGACCTTGTCGCTCAAGGACATTCTAAAGGGACTGGAACCCAAGTTTCTTACCCCTTCGACAAAGGCGCAGGGATACAGTGAAAGCCCTGAAAGTCTTTCGTTAGTCTGGGACAGTCTGTTCGCTGAAAAATCAAAGGCGCTCGCCGAGAAACCTGTTATTGAGGTTATGGTACCGATAAAAGGACAGGTTAGTTCGGACTCTCCGGTAACAAAGGCCGCCTATCTTATGGTCCATCAGGATGTTATGATTCTGCCCGTAATCGACAATCAGAAGATAGTCGGGATAATCAGGATGAAAGAGGTTTTTGAAGAGATAGCTAAAGCGATTTTAAACGAGTAAGGAATACAAACAGAAATTATTATTCTAATTGGAGGGATAAAAAATGGCAGATGAACCAAAAAAGAAATTATCGGAGGGCTTGCCCGAGCCGCCTGAAGAGTTCAGGCTTGCTCCTCCTGAGATTAGATTTGACTGGAAAAGGGTATTTTTTATTTTATTGGGCCTGGGTCTTTTCCTGTTTATTTATTTCATGCCGGCCTGGAAGGACGCTGTTGACCCGGCAGGCAAGGCCTTCCCATTATCAAGAGAAGGAAAAGGCGCTATAGCGCTCTTTCTAATGGCAGGAGTGTGGTGGGTGTTTGAGGTCCTGCCGATAGGCGTTACAGCCATCGCTATAGGCGTATTTCAGGCTCTCTTTAGCATTCGTTCCGCAAAGGACGCCTTTAAGGATTTTATGGACCCTTCTGTCATGTTTATTTTCGGTTCAGTTGTGGTCGGCCTTGCATTTTCAACAACCGGACTGACAAAAAGGCTGGCCTACAAGATGCTTGCGATTGTGGGTGAAAAAACGAACATGATTATATTAGGAGCCCTTGTAGTAACAGCGGGCCTCGCCCATTTAATGGCGCATACAGCAGCCGCGGCCACTGTCTTCCCGATATTAGGGGCGATCTACGCCCTTTACGGTGAAGGCGACAAACAGACAAATTTCGGAAAGGCCCTTTTTATCGGAATGGCTTATGCTGCCGGCGCAGGAAGCATTATTACATTTTTGGGTTCTGCACGCGCTGCTGCAGGAGCAGGAATGTTCAAGGAGTTTACCGGCAGGGACATCGGGTTTTTTGAACTTACAAAATATATGTTCATCATCGGCTGGGTTATGGTCTTATTGATATGGGCGTATCTCATTGTGTTTTTAAAGCCGGAAAAAAAGGTCATTCCCGGCTTGAAAGAGAAGGTGAAGAGACTTTCCAAAGAGCTTGGACCGATGACGAAGAATGAGAAATTCGTGATTATTACTGTAATAGGCATTGTGATATTAATGTCTATGCAGTCTTTTGTGCCTGCTTTAAAGTCCATGGACAGGGCAACCTTGATACTCATTTCAACTTTGCTCTTCTTTATTTTTAAAATTCTTACAGTCAAAGAACTTGAGGAGATACCATGGAATATTATCCTGCTATTCAGCGGGGCCATGAGCATAGGTTTCTGCCTCTGGAAGACAGGCGCTGCCCAGTGGATGGCCGTCAACTGGCTTGTAATGTTTCAGAACGCGCACTGGCTATTATTCGTTCTGGCCATAGCGACATTTGTGCTGATTATGACCAATTTCATAATGAACGTG
>JAKAKQ010000257.1 GCA_021813425.1 Nitrospirota bacterium | reverse complement strand
CTTCTTTTTCGGGTATAGGAGCTTTTTTTTAAAGGAGTCGTTATTGTGTTTATTCTCCATCCCGCCTTTCTTCGGATGATTTAATTTTGTTCTGGACGGTAACGATATCCGACTTATAGCCTGACCGGGACCCCTCTGGATTTCAGATATTCCTTTGCCTCTTTTATGGTGTATTCCCTGAAGTGGAAGATTGAAGCGGCGAGGGCCGCATCTGCCTTTCCCAGCGCAAGTCCTTCATAGAGATGTTCAAGTGTGCCTGCCCCTCCAGAGGCTATGACGGGGATGGAGACAGTTTCTGAAATGGTTTGTGTCAACTCAATATCATATCCGTCTTTGGTCCCGTCCCTGTCCATGCTGGTAAGCATTATCTCGCCGGCTCCGAGTTCTTCCATTTTCTTTGCCCATTTAACGGCATCAATCAGCTTCATTTTCCTCCCGCCGTGAGTTGAGATCGCCCAGGTTAGTTCTCCGGTCGCCAAAGGAAGAATAACGTCTTTCAGCGCAGTTTCGGTAAACCAGTCCTCGCCTGTTGCATCTGACATATTGTTATTGACCCTCTTTGCATCTATTGCGACAACAATGCACTGGCTCCCGAATTTCCCGGCTGCCCTGCTTATAAAATAGGGATCTTTGACAGCGGTTGTGTTGATTGAAACCTTATCGCATCCTGCATTGAGAAGGTCCCTTATGTCATCGAGGGTCTTTATCCCGCCTCCTACCGTGAGCGGCATAAAAACGTCTTCCGCGGTCTTCATAACAACATCCAGGATTATCTTTCTCTTTTCATGAGAGGCTGTGATATCGAGGAATATAAGCTCATCAGCTCCCTGCTCATCATAATATTTTGCATTTTCGACAGGGTCGCCTGCATCACGCAGGTTAATAAAACTGACGCCTTTTACCACCCGGCCGTCTTTTACATCAAGACAAGGTATTATCCGCTTAGCAAGCATTGTCGGAAACCGTGAGGCGTGGGGCGTGAGGCGTGAGAAGTAAAATAAAAAAAGAAAAACTATAGTTGATAAGTTCTGACATTGGTTGTTACTCCTTACTCCTCACACCTTGCTCCTTACTTAACTTTATTGCCTCTCTCAAATCAAGCGACCCGGAATAGATGGCCTTTCCTGTTATTGCTCCCCAGAGGTTTTTTATCTTCATGAGGTTGTTTATGTCCTCTATTGTTGCGATACCACCGGAGGCTATGACAGGGATATTCACTGTCCTGACCATCTCTTGCAGTGCGGGTATATTCGGGCCTGTCAGCATGCCATCCCGTGAAATATCAGTATAGATAATCCCGGAAACGCCGATAAGTTCGATGCGCTTTGCCAGTTCCTTTGCCTCTATAGAACTTATTTCTTCCCATCCTCTTACCGCCACTTTTCCGTCTCTTGCGTCAATGCCTGTGAGAATCCTGCCGGGGAATTTGTTGCATACCTCGACCAAAAACCCCGAGTCCTCTATTGCCGATGTCCCGATGATTATCCGGTTTATCCCGGCAGAGAGGAGTTTGTCTGCAGTCTCTATATCCCTGATCCCGCCGCCGACCTGCATTATCATCTTTACTGATTTTCTGATTTCCAGGATAGAGTTGAAATTCTTCTGACTTCCTGTAAAGGCGCCGTCAAGGTCCACAATATGCAGAATCTTTGCACCGCAGGATTCCCATTTTCTGGCAGTTGCGGGAGGGTCGTTAGAATAAACCGTAACAGCATCTTTTTTCCCCTGCTTCAGCCTGACACATTTTCCGTCTTTTAAATCTATTGCGGGAATAATCAACATGTTTTAATATAACAGAAATCAGAGTTATTTTATAGGTGGGGAATACGGTACATGGTAATCATTCAGTTATGGTTTCACGAAATACAAATGTACTCTTATCCCCCTCTTTGGAAAAGAGGGGCAAGGGGAGATTTTCTTGACATAATTATAAAATCCCCCTTAATCCCCCTTTGCCAAAGGGGGACTAAAGCACTCGTAACTGAATGGTTACAGTCTGTGAGCATTCAAAAATATCGAGGTAAGATATCTGTTTCAGAAAAGTCCTGCAAGGTTATGAGATGAAAACCCCCGGCTTCCACAGAAGCATTCTATTCTTTATTTTTATGTTTGTTTCTCTGACCCATAGTGCCTTTGCCTTTAATATTCCTGAAAAACTTGTTTATGACCTGACATGGACAGGTGTGAAGGCAGGCACTGCAACTCTCGAAATTATAAATGAAAAAGATTCTATAAGGATTATTTCAACTGCCCGTTCGGCTAACTGGGTTTCGGTCTTTTATACTGTTGACGACAGGGTCGAGACAAGACTTCTAAAGGTGAATTCGTCATTTTTTGTCGGAGCGCCGCAGAATTACAGAATAAAGATAAGGGAGGGCAGGCACAGACGGGACAAGGAACTTGTTTTCGATCATGAAAGGCTGAAGGCCAGTTATATAAACCATCTTGACGGCGAGAAAAAGGAGATGGATATCCATGAAAATATCCTCGACCCGCTTTCGAGTTTTTATTATATCCGGACATTGAATATCGAGGTGGGGAAATCGGTCTTTGTCGATATGCTTGACAGCAAAAAAATATGGAATGTGGAAGTGCAGATTCTAAGAAAGGAAAGGATCGAGACGCAGACAGGAAGTTTTGATACGATTGTCATAAAACCGCTCATGAAATCAGAAGGCATCTTCAGCAGAAAAGGCGATATGTATATATGGCTTACGGATGATATGAAACGGATACCGGTCAGGATGCAGACAAAAGTTGCGGTGGGCTATATTACCGCGACCCTGGTGGGCGGCAGTTATTAGGTTTTTGTACGGGAGGGGACGAGGAGAATGAATGATAAATAACAAAGGGATGAACAGACTGAAAACCCAGGCAGAGGGTTTAACGATCCTCTTAATAGATATAGTTTCACTGTTTGTATTGTTCCATTTATCAGTCTTTATAAGGACCGATCTGCTCCCTTCAATATATCCGGGCTTTCCCCGGGAACTGCCTTTCAGCAGTTTTGTAAATATATGGTGGGTATTTATCATATGGGTCTTTTTCTTTTACTACGAGGGGCTTTATACAAAGAGATTTTCTTTCTGGGACGAGATAAAGGCGTTATACAGCGTGTCGTTTTTTTCAACGGTCGGCATATTTACCATAGCCTCCATAGGGAAATTGAGTGATGAAATATCGAGGACGGTCATTATCCTCATGGGGTTGTTTTCATTTTTATTGCTTCCCCTTATAAGGATAAGTTCAAAAAAATTCCTCAGGAAACTGGGGTTTTTCAAGAGAAGGGTCCTTATCCTTGGCGCCGGGAGGACGGGTGAACTTATTGCAACTGCGCTAAAAAAAGAGCCTAATTACGGGTATGAGGTCAAGGGTTTTCTTGATGATGATCCTGAAAAGCTTGGCAAAACGATAGAAGGCGTAAAAATCCATAAAGGAGTGGATAAGGCGCTCAGCTACATAAACAGATGCAATATCGAGGATATATTCATCGCAATGCCGGGCGCAGGAAAAGAGAGGCTTCAGTGGCTTGTAAACAGCCTGCAGCATAAAGTCGAACGTATTCTTTTTGTGCCTGACATATTCGGCATAGCTGTTCTGGGAACGAACCTCCAGCATTTTTTCCATGAAGAGGTGCTTGCATTCGAGATAGAGAACAACCTCTCAAACCCGTTTAATATATTTATCAAAAGATGCTTTGATGTGGTTGTAAGCAGCCTGCTGATACCTTTTCTGTCCATCCCCATGGCTATTATGATTGTTCTCATAAGGCTTGATTCAAAAGGTCCCGCTATCTTCAATCAGGAAAGGATAGGGAAAAGGGGCAGGACGTTCAAGTGTTTTAAGTTCAGGACCATGTATGCCGATGCAGAGGACAGGCTTGTAAGGCTGTTAAAAAATGATCCTGAAGCACGGCAGCAATGGGAGCGGAATTGGAAGCTGAATGACGATCCGAGGGTAACAAGGATAGGGAGGTTCCTCAGGACAACGTCGCTCGATGAACTTCCACAGATATTCAATGTCCTGAAAGGGGAAATGAGTCTTGTAGGACCAAGACCTGTTACTCAGGACGAAATCGAAAAATATTATAAGGACATGGCTGAGCGGTGTTTCTGCGTCCCTCCGGGGATAACCGGCCTCTGGCAGGTAAGCGGCAGGAGCAATACAAGTTATGATTACAGGATCACCCTTGATTTATGGTACGTAAGGAACTGGAATATCTGGCTCGATATTGTTATCCTATTCAAGACCATAAAAATAGTAATAAAAAGGGAAGGGGCTTATTGATGGGGGTTGCGGACTTGTGTAAAATTAAAAAGCGGAAAGATTATTCAGGATAAAAAATGGAAGAAAAAAACCCGTTAGTTTCCATAATAGTCCGTACAAAGGACAGGCCAAAGCTTTTAAAGACTGCTTTGCAGAGCATCTCAGCGCAAACTTACAGACCCATCGAAGTTGTCCTTGTGAACGACGGCGGCTGCGACCTTGATGTAGAAGAGATCAGGAGAATTCTTGGGGACATAACCCTGAATTATTTAAGACTTGAAAAAAATATGGGAAGGGCGCATGCCGGGAACATAGGTATAAAGAATTCAAAAGGCAAATATGTAGGGTTTCTGGATGATGATGATGAGCTATATCCAGAGCATATAATAACTCTTGCCTCTTTTCTGGGGCAGAGCGACTATAAAGTCGCATATACTGATACAGAAATGTTTTATAAAGACTTTTTTGCTGATGAAAGGAAAATGGGAAATGTAGATAAAGTGATATTCTCCAGAGATTTTTCTTTTAATGAACTTCTTGTAGGCAACTATATCCCTTTTAATTCCATTCTGTTCTCTAAAGATATCTTAATCTTTACCGGAGAATTTGATGAAAACTTTGAACTATATGAAGACTGGGACTTTCTGATAAGGATAGGACAAAAATATCCCTTCTACCATATTAAAAAGATTACCACTATTTATAACCAGTGGAGTAAAGACCTGCAGATTAATCAGGCCAATAGTAAACATATGAGAGCTATGCATTTGAAGGTAATCGGCAAACACCATGAAAAAATCATTCCCGAGTTTATTTTAGATATGAGATATGAAAAAGAAAAGGCATTGTCTGATTTAAAGAATCAAACAGATGTAAACAATGTTCTGGGGAAAGATTTAGAGGAATCGAGAAAAGAGATTAATGAAAAGAACGATAGTATATTGCGACTGGAAGAGTCAGGGAAAGAGAAGGACAAACATATATTACAACTGGGAGAGTCTGCAAGGGAGTTGGCAAGAGAGAAGGACAGACAAATATTAAAACTGGAGAATGATCTTTATCTTATGAGAAACACCTCAGGATGGAAAATTCTTGAGAAAATGAGGCGATTTCGTGAAAAAGTATTACCACATGACAGCAGAAGGCGAAAGATTTATAATCTTGGAATAAAGGGTCTCAAAGTGTTAAAAAAAGAAGGACTTCGTAATTTTGTCAGCAAAATCAAACAAAAATTTAAGTTTCATAAACAATCACAACTTTTAATGAATAGTGCGTATATGTCTATAAAGGAGGACTTAAAGACACTGCCCTTAGATATAATCCTGCCTATATATAACGGTTATGATTATATTCCTCAATGCATTGACAGTGTATTAAGGCATACTGATTTGCAATTTCATTCTCTCATTCTTATAGATGACAAAAGTACTGATGACAGGATTAAGGATTATCTTAAGCAGATAGATATTAGAGACAAAAACATAGAAATACTATTTAACGAAGCGAATATCGGCTTTGTAAAAACAGTAAATAAAGGGATGAAACATTTCCGGCGTGATATAATACTTCTTAACTCTGATACGATTGTAACCAAAGGTTGGGCGGAGAAAATGCAGAGAGCTGCTTATTCAAAACCAAGAGTAGCAACTGTAACCCCTTTTTCCAATAACGCAACTCACTGTTCCATCCCTGAATTTCTAAAAGAAAATTCCATTCCTGACGGATATGATATAGATTCGTTTGCACAATTCATTGAAGATATTTCTCTGAGATATTATCCCGAGATACCTACAGCAGTTGGCTTCTGTATGTATCTAAAGAGAGCTGTGATTGAAAAAATCGGATATTTTGATGAGCTGAATTTTGATAAAGGATACGGGGAGGAATGTGAATTCTGTGCGCGGGCGAACCGTTCCGGATTTATTAATGTCCTTGACGACAGCACCTTCGTATACCATAAGGGTTCCGTCTCTTTTACAACGGATAAAAGAGCTGAGATTGTCGATAAACATTTGGATATAATTGATGGAATGTACCCTGAATTTTTAGAGAAGGTGAATAAATTTTATAACCAGAACCCTCTTGGATTAATTCATAATTATATCAGATTTCGCATGAGTCTTCGATGAACATTCTTTTTACAACACTGAACAGGCTTTCTGAAAATACTACAGCCGGCGGGGAACTTTACCTTTTAGATTTGATGAAAGGGCTTACTAAATCCGGTGTTTTACCATATCTTGTATCCCCTGATTCAGAGAACTCGAATAGCCTTTACGTGAGGAGATATGATGCTGATGGCAGTTACAGAGCATACGAATTTCATGAGAATAACAGAGAAGTAAACTTCTCGAAAATCATTGAAAGATTCGAGATTGATATCGTCCATTTTCAGCATTTCCAGACACTTCCTTTATCATTTATGAAAACAACCAAAGATATGAACAAAAAACTTGTTATAACAATACACGATTATTTTCTCTGGTGTGAAAATTTCTTTCTCCTTAGCCCGTTAAAAGGGAATGCGCCTTCATTCTGTTTTTTTGAGGAAAATGAGACATTCTGCGCTGAATGCCTTAAAAAATCCGGGGGATTATGGGAGTTAATATACAGACGTCAATGGAGTGGTGATCGTTTTAATGAAGAATATATCAGGCAAAGAAGAAGACAGGCAAGCGAAATCCTTGGTGCTGCAGATCTGATTATTGCACCTACAGAATATGTAAGGTATAGTTTCCTGGGAGTTTATCCGAATATAAATCCGGAAAGATTTATAGCCTTGGAACACGGGAATTTTCCTGTTGTCGATACTGTACCCAAACGCTTCCGTGCCCATTCAGAAAAATTGAAAGTCGCATTTTTGGGAGGTTTCAAATATGAAAAAGGGAATACTTATTTTATTGAACTTTTGCGAACCCTAAAAGATACTAAGATAGAGTTTTATATAATTGGCAGCTTAGATTGTCCAATAAACAAGGGAGATTTCAAAAACCTTAAAATTACAGGACAATATAGGAGAGAAGAATTAAGCGGTATTTTAAACAGAGAAGGGATAGAAATGATTATCCTTTTGTCTCCTTGGGCTGAAACTTTCAGCTATACGCTTTCAGAGGCAATAATAAATGGTATCCCCGTAATCGCAACCGATATAGGTGCTTTTCGCGAGAGAGTTTCAAGACATGGTGTCGGTTTTTTAGTGCCATATGAAAACCCTGTCCCGATGACTGCACGATTATTGAAAAATATAGCCGAAAGACCTGAAATATCAGGGTTTTTCAGGAAGAATTGTATCGATGCTGCAGGATCCCTGAAAGATGTTGATGCGATGGTATCAGAGTATATGGGTTTATATAAAAAGATAAGTTCCGGTGATACAAGGTGAGCAAGGTAATAATTTTCTCAACCGGTGTTATTAAGGAGAGGCTTATAGGTCCTGAGATAAGGGTGTGGGAATTTGCAAAAAATCTTTCCTGTAAGGGACATGATGTTACATTGGCTGTTCCTAACAGGGATTTCCCTTCGGGAAAATCCTTTAATATTGTCCGATACGCTGACGATAATATTAAGATATTGACTAGGGACAAGGATGTAGCTGTAATT
This sequence comes from Nitrospirota bacterium, assembly GCA_021813425.1. Lineage (GTDB taxonomy): Bacteria > Nitrospirota > Thermodesulfovibrionia > Thermodesulfovibrionales > UBA6898 > JAKAKQ01. The sequence goes on along the minus strand of JAKAKQ010000257.1, from coordinate 23,571 downwards.
CAAGGAGATATCTATAACAAATTTATAGAATTTGCTGAAAGGATACCAACTGTCTGCGATTTGTACGACCCTTATATTATAGAATGTCTGCATTTAAACCCGGAGTCGTTTCCTTCTGCATTGCAAACATTAAAAAAACAATTGCTCACTGCAGATTTTTTTCTTTGTGCGTCGGAGGCACAGAGACTTTTTTATCTTGGCATGTTTTCTATGCTTGACCGCCTTGATCCTCTCCATTTCTCAGTTCATAACAAGTTTGAGCATTTGATCGATTTAGTCCCATTTGGAGCAAATCGGGAAAATCTCGATTTTCGTAGAACTGTGAAACCTGGAAGGCCCCTAACAATTTTTCTGGGAGGCATTTATAACTGGTACAATCCGTTCACTTCTCTGGACTGTTTAAAGATAATCCGCAGGAAAAGAAAAGATATCAAGTTTTTATTCATAAAATTCCCCTATCAGATAAATGCTATAAAGGATCTAGAGAAAGAAGTTCTGAAATATGCCACGAAAATCGGGGTGATAGAAAACGTCGCTTTTGGGGATTGGGTTCCCTATGAAGAAAGGAGTAAATTATATTCTGATATTGATATCGCTGTTGTTATTCATAAATTAACGTTAGAGGCAACCCTCTCTTTTAGAACGAGAATATTGGATTTTCTCAGTTTCGGGGTTCCGGTCGTGACAAATGAGGGCGGTGAGCTGGAAAACTTGATAAAAGATCATGAATGCGGATTGATAGTCAAAGAAAATGCCCCGGAATTATTGGCTGATACTCTCATCTCTTTGGCAGAGGATCAACAGAAAATTAACGATCTTGTTTTAAGAGGAAGGGAGCTTATTAAGGAAAATTTTCTATGGGAGAAAGTAATAGAACCACTTGAGATATTTTGCCGTAATCCTTCATTTTACAAAATTTCGAGTAATAGCAACTTCGTTTCAGATAATATTAGTGAATCTGTAGTGTTTAAGGCAATTGAGTCAAAAGGAGCAGATGGGGCTAAACAATTCGTAAAAAAGATATTGAACCGTTTGTCGAGTAGATATAAGGGAACGGTTAAGGGTTGAACACACCGGGTTTATACAACTATTTCATGAACGGCTACGAACTGTCGATCTACAGTATTCCCAAGAATGGGTAAAACAGATGTTTGTGCAGTAGTCGTTTCGTATCATTCACCCGAAAAAGTAATAACCTGTATTAATTCGTTATCAGATCAGGTCGACGAAATTATTGTGATAGATAACAGCACTGACCGGGGTTTAAACGATGCCATAAATGCTCTGAATTATCCAGACAATGTATCTTTTGTTTTTAACGGGGTCAATAGGGGGTTGGCAGCCGCCTTAAATCAGGGGCTGAGATATTCTTTGGATAATAAATATGAGTGGACGCTTTTTCTTGATCAGGACAGCATCCTGTCGGAGAATATGGTTTCTGAAATGATGAATTCATATGAAAATCTTGACGGGAAAGCAAAAGAAGAGACAGCAGTCGTAGTTTCTATGGTGCTTGACAGGGATTTCAAGGAAGTATTGCCTGCAGTCATCACAACAAGGTTCCTAAACAGAAAGTTAAGAAATCCTGCTCATGATTCATTTGTGCATTTTCACATAACTTCAGGGAGCATGATCAGAAATGAAGTTATCAAGGATGTTGGATGGATGAATGAATATCTTTTTATAGATTATATTGATTTTGATTATTGCTTCAGGATCCTGGATAAAAATTACAAAATTCTCTTAAGTAAAAATGCATTGCTCTATCATTCACTGGCCGAGAAAAAACAAAAACTGTTTTTCCATTTTAGAGAACATAGCAATATAAGAGTATATTATCAAACAAGGAACAGGCTGTTTGCATTGTTTAAATACGGGAGAAAATACAGGTCATTTTTATATGCGGAGAGCTTCAGATTTATAAGCAAGTTATTTAAAATAATAATTATAGAATCCGATAAAGGGAAAAAGCTGAATATGTATTTTAAGGGAGTAACAGATTTTTTGAGGGAGTATAAGAAGATATTTTTTGGAGGCTAACTTTTGGTCACAATATACCAATAACCTTTCCACTCAGGCTCGGGATCAGAAGAAAATACCTGTTCAATATATCCCCATTCATCAAACTTACCAAATACTTCATTGATAGATTGGTAATTACTTTCAATGGAAAATAGAATCTTTCCCCCAAGTATATTAAGAAATTCTATTACTTTTTCTTGTCTTATCCCATATGCTTCCATTGTCGGCTCTTCCAGCATCACTTGCTCTTTCTTGGTGGAAAGGTTCTTTATCTTTTCTTTAAAATATGCGAAAAGTTTTATCGCCGGGTGGACTATTGAAAACTCTGACTTTTTCTCGGAAGGTTTTTCACCAAGCAGATGAAAAACAAGTAGCCCCTTGTATTCGAGGACCCTCACGAACTCTCGTAAATATTTCTTTATATATTTTGGTTCCATATGATGGAGAGTAATATTGCTATAGATGAAGTCAAAACTATTATTGGAAAAGACAGACAAATTATCCTTTTCATTTAGGTGGTATATACACTTATCGCTATAGCGGTTATATTTTCTTGCAAGCCTGATCATTGATGGTGCGATATCAATTCCATGGACTTCTTCAAAATAATGCGCAAGAGATTGTGACAATCTGCCTATGCCACAGCCGAAATCAAGTGCCCTTCTGAATTGAACTGCTCTGTCCAGCGATTTAATGAAATTCATCATAATATTAATTTCTTGCATGCCAGTGGCAAAAAATTCTTCTATTTGCCACTTATTCCCTTTTTTATCCGGCATGGTGAGTATTGACCACAGAGGGTCCATTTCACCAAATTTGTCCCAGTTTTTCTGTAAAGATTTCAAATCCATGATTGTCCTATCTTAAAAGCCGCAAAATATAATGTCAATCTGACGAATTATCTTATCAAAAATCTATATGAGATTTAACGGACATCTTTCTAATGGCAGATTCTATAAATAGTTTGAGATAGATGATAAATGCTTTTTCCTGTCAGCGATGTTTAAAAAAAATAGGCGTGCAGGCGATTTAGCATGAAAACCAGGATTCAATCTGCTGCTCATTTGGCTGTGCTGCTCGGCTGCTCCGCTCCTTATCAGGAAAGTCTTTAATTCCTTGACATAGGCCTGTAAATAAATTATCTTAAATTACCTTTGGAAATGAGGAATTGCATGTATAAAAGACTTGTCGTTGTCCTTGCGCTTGTTTATTTTGTCGTCTCTTTCCCGCCGGATGCAGTGTCCGTGTATGTCGATGGAATACACGGTGATGTTACTCAGACGGCTTTTATTTCGAATAAAATCAGGGACCTCCGTAATGAAAATGCAGGGCAGCCTGATGTTCAGTCCCAATCACAAAGGCCTCAGTGGCCTTCAATGCCTCAGATGCCGCCTCAGCCTGCAGCACAGCCGGAAATACGGTCACAGCCTGAAATAAAACAACCTGAACAGCCGCAGCAAACTCAACCGGCGCCTGAACCGCAGCAGCAGGTTCAGCCTCCACAGGCCCCGGCACAGCAGCCTGATCAGCAGCAACCCGAAGCGCACCCCCAGCCGGAGATCAAAGAACAACCGCAGCAGGTCCAGCCTGTGCAGACCCCAACACCGCACCCAGAACAGCCGCCTGCAGCACAGCCACAACCTCAAGCTTCAGTCCCGCCGCAAGCCCTACACAGGCCTGCGATGAAAAAGGGAGAGGTGAGTTTTAATTTTGACGATGCCGATGTTTTTTCGGTCATTCAGACCATATTCGGCGATGTCCTGAAAGTAAACTATATCGTTGACCCCCGCGTAAAGGGCAGGGTGAATTTCAGGTCTGTTGCCCCTGTGGCAAAAGAGGACGTGCTCCCTTTGATGGAGACTATCTTAAGACTCAACGGGATCGGTATTGTAGAAGAAGGAGGGCTGTACAGGATAGTTCCCATAGGCGATATGGCAAAGGAGCCAGCGTCCGTCGGGATCGGCAGGGAATCGGAGTCGATCAGGATAACAGGCAAGGCCTTGATGCAGATAGTGCCCATAAATTATATACAGTCCACTGAAATGGTGAGAATACTTTCCCCATTTCTGTCTTCGAGCGCGGTCATCATGGATGTCCCAAGGAGCAACCATATTGTCATCATCGATACGGATGCCAATATTAAAAGGCTTATGCAGCTTGTCGAGATATTCGACGGCGAAAACCTCAAACAGACAAAACCTCAGGTCTTTGTCTATCCTGTCCAGAACGGCAAGGCCAAGGATGTCGCGGCGCTTCTCCAGCAGATATTTTTCGGACCAAGGTCATCTGCGGCAAAAACACCTGCGCCTTTGAAAACACAGGCCCTCCAAACTCCTTCTCAACAGCAGACAACCCAGCAGCAGGCACAGACATCTGTATCTGCAACTACCGGAGGAGATGCAACGCTTTTATCCGATATCGCAAGGATAATACCCGATGAAGGTACGAATACCATCGTCATACTTTCAACACCTGAGGATTATGCCTTTATAGCAGAAACAATAAAAAAGATCGATATCCTGCCCAGGCAGGTCGTAATTGAAGGGCTCATCGCCCGGGTGGACCTTACAGACAACCTGAGTTTCGGGTTTTCCTGGTCTTTGAACACCGACGTTAATTTCAGCTTGAAACCCTTTACAAGAGATTTCAGCCTCGGGGGAGATGTAACGAGCACCCCCTCAGGCACAAACCTTGACAACAAAGCCGGAAGCGGCTTTACTTTTGTAGGCGCCGATCCGTCTGGAATCGTGAGGGCCAAATTAACGGCTGCCTTAAAGGATTCCAGGGCCAAGATCCTTGCATCCCCGCATATCCTTGTTTCCGACAACCGCGAGGCAAGGATCCAGGTGGGGTCTCAGATACCTCTTGCGACTTCAACAACGACAACCCCTATAGGAACTACTACGCCGACGAATACTACTACGTCTACAGTTCAATATAAAGATATAGGGATCATTCTTAAGGTGAAACCACAAGTTAATGACAGCGGACTCATCTCTCTCGAGATATCCCAGGAGGTTTCTTCACTCGGAGACAATGTAAAGCTGGCCGACCAGCAGTTTGCGTCGATAAACAAGACAGAGACAACCACAAACCTCGTGGCGCAGGACGGCGAGACGATTATTATAGGTGGACTTATCAGAGAAGACGTAACGAAATCGACTGACGGCATCCCGCTTCTCAGCAAAATACCTATCCTAGGTCTTCTGTTTTCAAATACAACGGACAGCACCACGAGAACCGAGCTCATAATCCTTCTTACACCCCATGTTGTGAAGAACCAGCAGGAGGCTGCATCAGTGACTTCTGATTATCTGAACAGGTTCAAGGAAGATACCAGGATGAAGTTGGATGTGCCCCGGAAAAAAGAAAAAGGCGACAAGGACAACGGAGGCAAGGGCCCCGGGCAGGACAAACCTTAAACGACAGCCTTTTACCCGTTTTATTGAATTCATTTTTATAATTGAAGTAAACTATCAGAATCATGACTACTGTCAATTCATTTCAATACTATAAAGACCTGATAATTGTCCTTACCCAGAAGGAACTGAAGGTAAGGTACAAGAGGAGTTTTTTAGGCTACCTCTGGTCGATTGCCAATCCGCTTGCCCTTGCGCTGGTTTTTTTCGTTGCCTTTAAGGTTGTGATGAGGATACAGATCGAGAATTACACGCTGTTTTTGATCTCGGGGCTCTTTCCGTGGCAGTGGTTTTCCAATTCCGTCAACAGCTCTGCGATGGTTTTTGTCAGTAATGCCTCGCTCATCAAGAAAGTTAATTTCAGGATTGAGTCTCTTGTTCTTGCAACTGTGCTTAACGATATGCTGCATTTTGTACTGTCGATCCCTGTTATTGTCATATTTATCTTTTTCTATGGGATGAAGCCGACTCTGTTATGGATTATAGGCATACCGTTATTATTGATTATACAGTTCATCATAACCTTCGGTTTTGCTGTCGCCATCTCCGCCATAAATCTCTTTTTCAGGGATATTGAAAGGATAATAGTCATTCTCACTACATTGATTTTCTATTTTACCCCTATAATATATTCGGAGGACATGGTCCCGGCCGAATACAAGGCAATGGTTCTGATGAACCCGCTATCCGTCCTAATACTGAGCTGGAGGAACCTCTTTATGAACGGGGTATTGGATCTGAAAACTATCGGCCTGTCTTTTTTCTATTCCTTAGTGGTGTTTGCTGCCGGTTATATTATTTTCAGAAGACTAAGGTGGAGATTTGCCGAGGTACTATAAATGGATTACGCGGTTAAGTTCGAAGGCGTTTATAAAGAGTATCCCTACTACCAGCATATAACAGCCGGTCTTAAGTCTTTCATATTCAATCTCCCGAAAAATATCAAGACGTTGAAAAAGTCGAGGTTTGTGGCTTTAAACGACGTGTCGTTCGAGGTGAGAAAGGGAGAGACGTTCGGGATCATCGGCAGGAACGGCTCCGGCAAGAGCACGATCCTCAGTCTTATGGCAGGTGTTATCAGGCAGGACAGGGGTTTCATGGAAACAAACGGGAGGATATCATCCCTCCTTGAACTCGGAGCAGGTTTTCACCCGGACCTGTCGGGCCTGGAAAATATAATCCTGAACGGGATACTGATGGGACACACAAAAGAAGAGGTCATGGGTAAGATCGACAGGATCAAGGAATTCTCGGAGCTCGGTGATTTTATCTATCAGCCTCTTAGGACCTATTCCTCAGGCATGCATGTGAGACTGGGGTTTTCTGTTGCGGTGCATATAGACCCTGAGATACTCCTTGTCGATGAGGCCCTTGCGGTCGGGGACATGAGCTTTCAGGAAAAATGCATGGACAGGATGCTGGAGTTCAGGGAATCCGGCGCGACCATAGTTATCGTGAGTCATGATATGATGTCGATATCCAAGCTGTGCGACAGGGCTGCATGGATAGACGGCGGCAGGATCATGGCTATCGGAAAACCGAATGATGTGGTGATGAAATATATAGAGCATTTCGAGCATCGCGAAGGTCAACCTGCAGCAAAAGACAGGCGTTCTGCCGAGGCAGAGATTAAATCAGAAACAGATGAGGTTGTTGTTCACAGAGATGATTTGCATGAAGTAAAAGAATCGGAGGATACACAGGAGCAGGTTGATATTTCAGAGACAAAAAAACCGTCATCGTGGTGGGACTCACTTGTGGTTGCGGCTGAATGCGAGGCGCTTATTACCGGGGATCCGAAGATTTCTTTCTATGAGTTTTTGAAAAAACAATATATGATCGGTTCCCTTAAGAGGGGATTGGGAATATGCAACAGATTAAGGGGGATAGAGGTCAATTATGTTATAAACAGTATCTGCAAACCATTCGATGTTATCGATAATGAGGATGAAATTGCGCGTCTGACAGCCGGGGAATGGAATTTTAAGGAAAAATACTATGAACTTTTCCTGTGTGTTGACCTGCTGCACCGCATGAAAGATATTGACCTGTTCCTTAAGCATGTAGACGGAGCGCTTGGTGATAAGGGTTATATCATCGCAATGGAATATGTAGGTCCGGTCAATTTCCAGTGGTCTGATAAGGAAATAAAAATTGCCGATATGATTTATGCTGCGATCGGGAGTAGAGACGGTTCAGACGACTCCGGCGGAATTATGAAATCAGCGGCGCTGTCCCGCGCCGGCAAAAATATGACAGGCGGTGTCAGCTCTGAGGAGGTTATCCCGATGATCGGGAAGCACTTCGATGTTTTATCGATAAGGTATATCGGGGGGCCGTTATTTGACCTTCTTTTAGACAGGGTTATCGAGAGCCTTGATCCTGACGACAAAAAAGATTCAGCCCTTATAAGGACTATTATCCGGTTCGAACAGGCACTGATAGGGGAGGGTGTCCTCGGAAATAATTATGCTGTTATAATTGCGAAGAAAAGACATGGATAAATTCGTTGCCATGAAACCATTAATTGTTCGGATGTGTTATATGAAAAATGAATCAAAACTTAAAGCAAAAAAATAAGAATCCGGAGGTAAGTAAAAAAATGATATTAAGAATTTTGATGGCTGCTGTTTTCTGCCTTGTTCTAAATGCAGGAGCCGCTTTTCCCGAACAGGAAAAGCCTTCTGACATGAATGCCGCAATCACAATGATTATGGAAGCCTCGATGGGAAAAGGCATAAAGATTATACGTATTGAAAAGGCTGAAGAAACTCACATAAAGGGATTAAAACAGGTCAGGATATGGCTTGAAACAAGATATGGCGAGACGCCTGTTTTAAGTTATGTGTCCGATGACGGGAGATTTTTTTTAGCCGGAAGCATCTTTGATGCCGAAGGGAACAATCTCACAAAAAAAGATGTCGGTATGACCAAACCCAGATTTATCAGTGAATCGGATATGGAGCTTAACGAAGACTACCGGATAGGACCGAAGGATGCGAAGGCAAAGGTGGTCTTGTGGGTGGGACTGGATGCATACTCAAAGCTCGTATTTGACACATTTTATGAATTATACAGAAAGAACTCCGAAACAATGGCGCTGTATCTGAAATTCTATCCGAGGTCGGAGAAGGATATAGACAAGATGATCCTGCTGACCTGCGAGAAAAGTGAAAGGGCTATGGAATTATTCAGAATGTTGTTGGATGTTCCTTCCGGATGGGGGAGCAAAGAAGACATAGATGCGTTCAAGGAAAAGCAGGGATTAAAGGACAAGGAGTGCAACAAGGACCTGATAAGGAAAGACCTTGAGCTTTCGATAAAATTTCTTCTGCCCCAGGAGCCGAGGGCATTTGTTAACGGAACGATATTTTTAGAAGAGCCTACAGCGGAGAATGTAAGCAGGATTTCGGGTATAGAATTAAAGTGAGATAGACATTATGACCTGCTATTTGCTGGCGTTGTGTCGCAAAATGTCAACACTCTAATTATAAAATGACACAGTTTACTATTGAATATGCAGGAAACCCGTTGTTTTAATTAATAAAAGTTATGGCATGACTATTGCTTGTTAAAATACATACTGGTTTATCTGAAAAATCTTGACAAAACCGGAATATGCTTAGTAAAATTGCTCGTTCCTGATAACTGTATAACAGGAGGACTCTGCACGGAAGGTAATTTGGGACTTTCATGGAAGAAAATTTAATGTGTGATATAACTGTATTACGCATTACGCATTAAATATATAGTAAAAAAGCCTTGACATCCAGTATTAATTTAGATAAAATTACTAAAAATTTAAGGGAGGCATGATTTGAAGAAGCAAAGGTATCTGGTGGTAACGGCAGTGCTGGCAGGATTCGTGGCCCTGTCTTCTTTTGCATACGGCAATGAGACCGACAAACACAGGGCATTTGAGAACACGCCGAAGGAGCCGGCAGTCATTAAACCCGACATCCCGGCTGAATACAACGACCTGATAAAGGTATTTGACACTTATTGGGATGCGCTAAAGGCAAAGGATTTTAAAAGGGCATATGATCTTGAGTCTTCTGATTACAGAAAGGCTACGGATTTTGGTCAATACAAGGGGAAATTTGGCAAAGATGTTATTTTAAAAAATGTTAGAGCCCTTGGTGTAACAAAACTAAATGAAAGGGAGGTGATGGTTAGAGGTACTGTACTTCTGAATGTAAACCTTGGAGAGCGCAACACGAATTCATTCAAGATCCTTAAAGACCAATGGGTAAAAGAGGACAATGGATGGAAACATGTACGGCGTGAGGAAAATCAGTAACAGTAAAAAAAGTATGCTGGCAAAGGCTTAATTAATTAGGCCTAATTATAAGAAAAATAAAAGGAGGAGGACTTAGATGACAAAAGCTTCATTTAAGATGGCTGCTAAGCTTCTGGTTTTAGTAGCTATAATGGTATGTGGTTTTCTCATACCGGCTGCGAACGCTGCCCATGAGATTTCCGGAACTGCATTACTCTACACATATTATGACGTAAGGTCCACAGACGGTATTGGAACAGGCGATAACTATTTTGTTGTCGTAAACCCGTCCACCCAATGGGTTCAGGCACACGTAAGGGTAAGGACAGGCGACAAGTCGATCGAGCTTCTCGACTTTGACATTATGCTTTCACCTACTGACGTATTCAACTTCCTCGTATCCGACAACGGCGCAACAGGGACCGTATTTTCGTCCTGCGATGCCAAAACCATCGGCAATACAAAGATGCTGGCTCCTTTCCTGGTAGATATTGACGGAGACGGCGTAAAGGATTGCGTTGTAGGCTCGACAGACCCTAACGATACAGTCTTTTTCAATTCGAATCTGATATCCCTTCAGACAAGATGCCTTGGCATCACAAATGCTGAAGCCGGCGCAAGGACAAGGAAGGGCTATGCTGAAGTCATCGTTGAAGGCGCGATCAAGCCGTGCTCAACGGACAAGACAAAGTGCGCATCAGCATGCACAGGCGCCAGCGCTGTGTCAATTCCAAGCTATACACTCCATGATCTCACAACGTATCTGGATAATGCAACAGGTCTTTGCAATCCCGATATCCTGAACGTAGACAATAACGCATTAGCGCCGATGGCGCCGATCGCTATTGACGGAAGGGTCTATTATGCCTCAGTTGACTATTCAACGATGAGAGTCATGAGGCTGTCGCACCTGAATGCCGAGACCATTGATGACGAGCTTCCGGCATTGTTAGCTGCAGTCGACGCATCAACAAGACAGTTAATACTCCATAAGAACAATTTTGAAGATGAAATGCAGTCGGCACGCTGCACCTTTGCAGGTGTAGGCGTTAACGAGCACTGCATGGCATACGGAGATGCAGTTAATGTAGCCGCTGACATCGATGCATATTCTGTTTCCGGCACCGCAATAAAAGGCGGCGCTGATGACCTGAATATGTGCCTTTATACCGACAAAGTCGGCACAACCGGTGCTTATAACAAGTACGGCGCAGCAGCGACCTTCGGGCCGACAATGGCCGACCTTGTTACAATGAGGGACGGTACGCTGGCATTAATACAGGCCAACCTTAACACGCTTATAGTCAATTCCTCAAACGAATTTGCAGCTCGAGATGGGTTGAGAACAGGCGTATCTCTCTTTAATAAGAATTTTATGCATACACATTTTGTCAACTCTCCAGCGCCTGCTGACTTTGACCTTGAGACCTCCTTTGCTGTTATATTCCCGTTCATGCATTTCATCAATGAGGCGCCAAAGCTTGGCACACTCGTACTCTATGACATGGACGAAACTACCGTAACAGCGCCTTCTTCAGGGTTTATATCCCCTGGCCTGCCTGTTGGTCTGGCAGCAAATGAAGAGGCATTCCTCCAGACCCTTACAGGCACATTTCCTGAAGGGTGGATCAAGATCGGCAAGGTTACTGCAACAAACGCTACAAGCACAACAGCAACTGACCCCGGAGCAGCAACAACAGCTACAAACACACTTGTAGGCGCAGCATCAACCGGAGGCTCTTACCTGCCTGGTTATACAGGAGCAGCATTTGTTCATGGCGGTGACTCAGTCAGCTCATCACTGCTCAACTATTTCGAGTGGTAAACTGCTGATTTAAGAAGCGCTCAAAAGGCAGGGCATTTTGCCCTGCCTTTTTTTATTGCCTGAAATAAGAGGAAATGAATCGAGGAGATAATTAAATAACTTGAGGCCGGGGAACAGGATGAAAATCAGAGATAATCCGTATCGCCCATCGTATAGAAGAAATTTTCTGAGACCTCATTTTTTGATAGTGTGAGAGGATGCATGGCACGTGGCAGTGTCGTGCCTGTTGTCAGGAAAGAAAAACCTCTATCCCAGAGGATGTCCCTGATCTGACGAGGGGCCCAGAGAGATAGTTTCTTTTTACCTTCTGAATAAGCCATGTTTTCGACCTTTGCAAGGAGAACAGGGAGCATATCTTTTTTAAAAACCATATCCATTATGAGCAGTTTTTCCGATCGCTCTTTCTTTATGACCGCAACAGCAAGAAGATCTCCGGACCATCTCTTTTTCAGTCCCCAGATCTCATATGAAAATAGAGGATTTTCCCCGTATCTCCAACTTAGATATTTACGGTCTCTTATTACTGCAAGCCTGAACTGATCTTTCGCCTCATCCCAAAGTCTGTCAATCCGGATATCGTCAAAAGCCAGTGGGAGTAATTCATAAAGAAAACGAAAAGGGCTGTTACCGAACATCACATCCTTTACAGCCTCCTGAACTGCCTCGATCCTCTCATAAAGCCTGAGCTTGTCTGCAGGTATCATCAGGGTGTCCTCAGTAGGGAAACCATAGATCATGAAAACCGACGCCTTGACCAGCTCATCAATACAAAGATTATGCATTTTCTTTAGACGGATGAAACTCCTGAACTTCGGGTGTATCATAACGTCACAATTGGAAGCCCCTTTTATTTCCAAACCGTCACGTACCATCCTCAGCAGAATGCCTCCATAGTGACCGACTATGCCAGTCCCGTCATCCTCCATAACGATCGAAGGGACGATGCCGTTGCCCTGTCCCCTGTATTTCCAGTTCCATTCTTTCAGGGTCATCTCCCTGCCGAAGACGTCCCTGAACAGCCTGACAACCCCGTGTTCGTCACCGTCCTCGAAGGTCCTTATTGTTATCGACATGGAGTGATTATCACCGGAGTGTTTTAGAGGCGTTCCCTTTTAACAAGGGTATTTACACCATTGCATTCAACTGTCTGATCATCATAACCGCGGAGCTCTCCGGCCTCGCAGTGTCTGCAGAGATCTATCTTGCGATAATCTCCCTTTGCATGGAGCTTTCTGGCCCTGTTTAATTCCCTGCCGTTCCAGATCTCGAACAAACTCCTGTCAGGGAACTTTCCTGTTACATAATCGCACCAGAAGTCCTCGCAGCAGAGGCCTGTGAGGCCGTTCCAGCCCATGACAAGCTGCTGGTAAAGAAAAGGGCAGGGTTGGGTCAGTACGATAGGCCTGCCGGCTTCCCTGTTCGGAGGTCTTTTTCGTGATAAGGTCAGAACATCCACTTTACCCTTCCACCTGTTTACAAAGATCTCAGGATCGGTCTCGCTGTGAGAGACCATATTGAAAATTATCGAAGGTTTATTATTTTTTCTCATCGACAGGAGTCTCTCGATGTTGGCCTCTACCTGTTCGAATTCAGCGCCTTTCCTGTAATATTCGAAGGCTTCCTTCTGAGCTCCGTCTACAGAAAAGGCTGCCCAGTCTATACCGGTTTCAATTACTTTCCGGGCCTTTTCTTCATCCAGCAGTGTCGCATTCGACAGGAATCCTGCAGAGATATTCTTTTTGCTTTTTGCATATGCCGCTATCGTGAAGAAATCAGGATGCAGAAGAGGCTCTCCTGCGCCATGCAGGTCAAGAGTAATATTCACGGGCCATGAACCGATTTCATCGATCGCCATTCTCCAGACGTTATCTTTTATAAAACCGGTTTCCCTGCGCCTCTTTACCCCTTCACCCCAGATAAAGCACATCCTGCACCTGAGGTTGCAGGCATTCGTGACCTCCATGAGCACATTCGGAGGATATGACAGGTCTTTTTTTCTTTTTTTTGGAAAAGAAAGCAAGAGATTTTTCAGGGTTTTCATATGAGTAGTACTCTCGAGATCAATTTAAAATGGCACAATTGCACAATTCCCGATAAAAGATGCAGCTGTTTGACAGGACTGCATTATAAATTGTTATAATTTTAGCATGGGTTTTCAGAATAATGCAATTTTCCACACTCTGAGAGAATTCTTTCTGCCAAATACAAATACAGACGTTGAGGGACGGATCCTGAAGTTATTGGAGGATGCCGGATGTCGTCCTGAACAATTATATGTAGTCGATCCCTCGCTTGACACAGAGGGATTCAGCAGTGAAGACATGCAGATTTTGCGTTTCTTCAGGGTCCCCATGAGTCCGGGTTATCTTATGAAAAATCTGTTGACGCCTCAGGTGGATATTTTGAATGCCCTCGGCAGGGCGTTAAAAGAGGAGCGGATAAAACCTGTTGACGGCCTGCCGCTGCAGATGAGCGTTGACAGGGATAAATGGGATTTTTACCGGGCTCTTGACGTGTCTTCTCCTCCGTCAGAGGTACAGCTTAATATAACGAACAGGTGCGTCAACAGATGCCGTATGTGTCGCAAGTATGAATGGGACCAGATAGATATGCCTGTCGATAAGATTAGAGAGGTAGTCCATGACCTTAAGAGAATGGGTACCCGGCTGGTCATGCTCAGCGGCGGTGAACCATTTCTCCACCGGGACATCGATGAGGTGCTGAATATGGTTGCTGATATGACCACCCTGGCATTTACCAGCGGATGTGTCCCCCTTTCAAAAGAGAGGTTAAGGAAGTTGAAGAGGATACAGTTTTCTGTAGACGCCGTTGACCCTGAGACATATCGCTTTATCAGGGGTCCTGGCAGTACGGAAGTTATCAGGAACAATATATTGAAAGCGAAGGATGCAGGATGTCATGTAACAATCACCGCTGTAATGCAAAAGGCTAACATCCTTCATGTCCCTGACATCATCGATTTCTGCGAAAAGGAGAATATACCGTTCCTGCCGTCTGCCGTGCACAGCTATGATGATCTGGCATTTTACAACGTAAGTCACCGCCGGCTGCCGCCTGTGTGCCTGGTGCCCTTCTATCACTGCCTTATCGACCCGCAGGGTGATGTTTTTGTCTGCTGTCATCATCATGAGGACAATACGGAATACGGGCAGATTGACAGAAAATATGTCCTTGGCAATGTATTTGATTCAGGTTTTCCGGATATATGGTCCTCGGACAATGCAAAAAATATCAAAAGGTCTTTGTATAATAACCGCGCCCCTTTCTGTCAGGGCTGTTTCAGATATCTGCTGGAAAATGACGCTGCTTCCTTTATCAGATCATGCGAAACATCTAAAGAGTTTCCTTATATACATACTTATTTCTTCCCGCTGGAGATGATGTCCCGGTTAAGGGCCGAAGAGTAGAAGTCATTGAGCGGCAAGGCTGCCATTATAACTGCCTTTGAACCTTCTGCATTCATGGGAGGGATAGAAACATATACAGCTCAACTCGTTGATTTATTAAAAACCCGTAATATCGAAACGGATATTTACCATACCGGACAGATACTCGAAGAACACGGCCTTCATAACGATTATCTGGGCAGGCTCTATCTGACAGGCAGGAAGGTCCTCGCAAGTGATGAAGAATATGACCTGGTAATTGCAAACGCCTTTTACGGTCTTGGGTATTTCCCTCCCAAGGCAAAGACATATAACATCTTCCATCTGACCCATATGGGTTTTGCAGAAGAGATTAAGGGCGTCGTTCCGATGAATCAGTATCTGGAATGGAGATTGCTCTGGGGTGAATTCTGTGAGTCGGTAAGCGCTTTTAACAGGTTGAGGATAGCTGTGAGCGAAAGCGTAAAGGATGAACTGCGTATTTATTACGGGATCGATGATGCGGACATAGTGCATAACTGTCTGGATGTCAATGCCTTTGTGAAGCAGGACAGGGAGCAATCGAGAAGGAAGTGGGGCATACCCGGGGAGGCCTTTGTCGGGTTGTATGTGGGAAGATGGGATGTGCTTAAAGGATGCGATATCCTTAAAAATATTATGGCAGGCGCCCCTGATGTCTATTGGACCGTCGTCCTCGGCACAGGAAGTGATAAAGGCGCTGTGCCTATGCCTGACAACATAAGAGTTATTGAACAGGCAGCTCATGAAAATATGAAAGAGATATATTCTGCTGCCGATTTCATGCTTTTTCCCTCGAGGTATGAGGGTTTCGGGTATGTGATAATAGAAGCAATGGCCTGCGAGCTTCCCGTTATTACAGCCAATGTCGGGATCGCAAAGACAATCTGTAAAAAAGGACCTTTTAGGGAAATGCTTTTGCCGGACTATTCAAGCGGCATGGAAGAGATAGTCCTTACCGCGATCGGGAAGATAGAATATCTGAGGAAAAATAAAGACTGGAAAGAGCACATTGTAAAGGAAGGGCGAAGGCTGATGGAGCAGGAGTTTGATATAAAGCAGTGGAAGGAAAAAATAATCGGGATTCTGGGGCTGTAAATGAATTCCCTGCCTGATGCAAAGAGAGTTCTGATCCTTGCGCCTCATCCGGACGACGAGGCGCTGGGGTGCGGGGGGACGATCGCCTTATACGCATCATCCGGCGCAGACGTGCATGTTGCGATAATATCTGATGGCGGAAAGATTTCTCATGAATTCTCTGATGCCGGTATTGATATTATCGAAACGAGAAGGCAGGAGTCCATCGCTGCTTCAGCCGTCCTTGGCATCCGGCAGACCTATTTCCTTGGTTTCCCTGATGGTGAACTGGAGTCATTTAAGGACGGGATAAGATTAAAGGTTGAAAGTATAGTCGAACAGTTCAGGCCTGACATAATCTTTTCTCCATCGCCTGTCGACTATCATGCCGATCATATAGCAGTTTCAGATATAGCCCTGGGACTTCTAAATGCAGTCCATGGCATCAGGGTTGCCTTTTATGAGGTCTATGAGACGATCAGGTTCAATACTCTTATAGACGTATCAGGCGTCATGGATATAAAGGAAAAGGCGGTTTTAGAATACCATGCCAGCCTGTTTAACGCACCTGAAATATTTTTCGACGCAATTAAAGGGCTGAACAGGTTCAGATCGTTTTATACGAGAGAGAATAAATCTTATGAGGCGTTCTGGATAATCTCCGGCGCTGTTGAGAAGAGCGAAATAATAAACTGGCTTAATTATGGCATGAAGGAAGATGATCCGGCATCTGTCTTTCTTGCAAAGATAAGAACAGTCGACAAGCTTCTTTTCGAATTAAAAAAATGCAGGGACCTTTTAACAGGCAAGGAAGCGGAGATACAGGAGCAGAAAGCTGTTATCTGGAGCAGGGAGAAAGAGATACTTGAATCGGGGAAGATACTTGAGGACATTACCAAAAGCCTCGCCTGGAGGCTGGCAAAGCGATTCTACGGCATCAGGGACAAATTGCTGCCGGAGGGCTCGGGCATACGGAAGTTTTATAATAAAATAATATCTCACGCAAAATCAGACAAATCCGGCAGTAAGCGCTGACCGGAGAAAATAATATCAGGGTTGCTGGTTCGGGCGTTTCTGGAACAATTTACGGAAACTGCCCAGGCCGCCGCCGCTGTCAGTTGCAGGCGTAAAAGGCAATTTTTGAGGGGCCGTGACTTTTTCCTGGGAAACAGGCTGTTCTTTTGCGGGCTGAGCCTTTACCCCGGGTGCGGGTTTTACACCTTGATCAGATGCAGATGCCACTATCTGGGATGGTGTATCTGTTCTTGTTTTGGGATGTGAAGGATCGTTTAGTAAGACGGTCATAATCTCATCGCCTCTTGCCATCACCACCCTGTCTGGTCCGATCTCTTTGAGAGAAAAACCACTCATGGAATCGCCTTGTTTAAGAGGCACCTGCCTCTTTCCCCTGCCGGGAGTGCTCTGGGGGGATTTTTTGTCTTCCATGTAAGCGATGTTTATGTCATCGGATATGAATGTTCCGTAAAGCACAAAATCAGGTTTGGGAAGAGGTTGTGCCTCTTTTTTCTCAACAGGTATCTTCCTTTCGGGATGGAAAAGGTTCTGCTCTGCTATCATCATATAATCGGCAGGGAACGGGCTCTTTTCCTCAGGGGGTTTTATGTCTTCAACGGCATTTTCAAGAACAGTCTTTTTTGCAACAGGCGGAGAAAATTTGACGCTTATATTGAACATGGGCAGGACAACATAATTGGTGAAAATAACAAGCACGGCTGTTAATATTATATTCATCAGATTAATGCTGCTGAGAATGTATTTTGATTTGGTCATTTTATTTCCCGCCCGTTATCGCAGAGACATCCAATTTTATCATAAGTTCTTTTGGCTGGACATAATTCCTTATCCTGGTGTCGATCTCTTTTACGATAAGATAAGGTGTTCTTGTCTCTATGGAATAAAGTAAGTCGCTGAGAGACCTGGAATCAGGCAGGACAGCATCTATGCTGACACTGATTACCTTAAACTTGCCCAGGTCTTCGGGTTTCCCGACCCTTTCGCTGGATATTGTTCCGCCTCTTTCAACAATAAAACCCTTCACTGTTTCCTGGAGTACGGCTGCTGCAAGCGAAGGCGTCTGCCCTTCAATGAGTTTTGAATCATTGGCCTTTCTCTCTTCTTTTAAGGAAGAGATTTTTTTCTCGAGTCGAGGTTTTTCTGAAATAAGGGAAATATATTTTCCAAGAATTCTTTCCTTAATGGCCTGCTCTTCCCTTACAGAGGATATGTCGGACCTGACCCTTACATAGCCGTATTGATAAGCAAAAACCCCGACCAGGATCATCATAACAGGCAGAGAAATCACCAGAGTCTTACTTTTTTTCATCTTTTGGTTTTTCCCCTTCATTCTTACCGGCGCCTTCCAACTCCATCTTTATTGTGAATTTTTCGGAATTCATTCTTATATCCCTGATGGTCGAAGATGCAAATTCTACCTTTTTGAAATATTTTGAAGTCTCCAATTTTGACAGAAGTTCAGGCGCAGATGAGGCATAACCTTCGATATCGACTGTTGTTCCGGTTATCCTTAGCTTTGTGAGCCAGGTAGTTTTGGGAAGGATGGATGTGAGCTCTTTGAAGATGTCGAGAGTCATATGCCTGTCTTTTTTGAAGTCGTTTATGGTGTTGATCTCTGCGCTGATTTCATCGCTCTCTTTTTTTAAGGACTCGACCTTCCTGACCTCTTCCTTCTTTTGCTCTATCTGACTTGAGATCAGAGATAGTCTGTTTTTTTCCACCTTTAAAGGAGCGATCATATAGAGTATGAACAAGACTGCAGTCGCAAGCATAAGAATCACTGTCGGCAAAATCGGTGTCTTCTGTTTTTCATGGACGCCCCTGTCAAGCAGATTGAGGCCTTTTGCCTTTGGCCATAAGGACTGGATTACACTTCCAACCGCTGCATATGGAATCTCCTTGTAGGGGACCGGGGTTCTAAGTCTCATGTCGGTTTCCCCGATTATTTTTAGAGGTAAATTCGATTTCAATTTAAACAGTTCCCTGAGCGTGGGACTCTTGTCTTTCAGAAGGGCCGCGACCTGAGGAGACTTCCCCTGAACTTTTGCCGCGTCCACAAGCGACTTTATATCTTCAGAGATTTTGTCGGTCTTTGTCTTATCGTCACCTGCAATGAAATTATCAGAGATGGTATGTGTTATGTTCCCCTCAACGGATAATGCGCCTTCATATCCCTTTTCATCTATCTCGACAAAAATGTGGTCGGCCCTGTCATCCATATAGCGGCACAAAGCAGCCATGCCCGAAAGATTGACGGTTATCCCTCTGACGCCGAACCCGTCTTCCTTCAGAGCATCAATATAAGGTCTGAGTGTTTCCATCTTTGTCGCCATAAGCAAGAGGGTGAGCCTCTCGTCGTTGTCTCTCAGCACCCTGAAATCATAGAATACCTCCTCAGAGTTAAAGGGAGTGAGCCTGTCCATCTCGTATGAGACGACTGCGGAGATATTTTCTTTTATGGTGGAGGGAAATTCAGCAGTCCGTATTACAGACCATGCCTTGGGGATGCTTAGTATTACATCTTTCTTGACTGCGCCGAATTCACTGGCTGCCAGCGCAAGTGAAGAGACGATTTCCTTTGGGTGGGGATATCTGCCTTCTTCAAAAAAGTATTCCCTGACGCCCCTGATCGTGATCCTTGAAAGGAACCTTATGCCGTAAGCAATCGACAGGCTGCCTCTCTGTATCGCAACAGACAGATTTTTTTCGGTTGAGATAAGGTCATCCGCAGGGCTGAATGAGAGGACCCTCCAGAGAGGCATCCATATCCTCTGCAGTTTCCTGGTTGCATCAGAGGCTATCGTTGTTAATTTCTTAATGGCTATTGTTTCGGTCATATTTTACATACATCGGGCTTCTGTAATAGATATATTTATACTTATTATTTCCTTCGATATCAACAATGGCCCTGACAGAGTAACCTGCCTTGCCGGATTCCTTGTACCCTGCTGCATCTATCGAAAAAACACTGCTCCCAGTCGTGACTATATAGGGTGCGATTACGGAGAAAGTCTGTCCGAGGGCTGCTTGAATATTCTGCATATCCCTGGTCTCCCTAAGGGTCATTATCAGATCGGCAGCCTCGGAGGACATCCCGGGGATCGAAAGCAGTATCTCTTTCGTCGCAGTAAAAATATTAATCTTTCCTGTTTTTGAATTGACTGTCAGAAAATCGATGATGCCTTTCTTATTATCGTCTCCGTAAAGTATTTCGGGAGTTATGCCTTTAACCAGAATAAGTTCCTCCAGCGTTTCAAAATTTGCATTCCTTGCCTTGTAAGGTTTGGGCAGAGACATATAATAGTCATTTTCTGCGCCATGAAGCCTGTAAAGATCATCAGCGTCCCTCCAGTCCATTATCGAGTCGACAATGGCATCAGCGTCTTCTGTTGCAGAACCCAGATTTGATAACATATTTTTCAATATTAACTCAGACGTTCTGTTTATGTCTACCTTCCCGGATTCGTCAGTAATACTGACCGTATAATACCCGTTATCGGTTTGCACCTTATAAGGTGTGCTATCTGATCTCCATGACCCGTCAACTTCGACAGAAGGGTTCTGCATCCTGAAGAATATTTCCATAATTCCCCTCTCTACTCCCGCCTCGGCAAGGAATTTCTTCTCAATCTCCTGTTTGAAAAAAAAGGCGGCATGTGTCTCTGTCCTTGTCATATATGAAAAAGAGAGGACGGTGACCATAAGTATTGTAAGGATCCACAAAACCATGACAAGAGCGATTCCTTTCTGAGAGGCCGGGATATGCATTCTATCTCGGTCCGCCGGGCAGCTCAAACGGCCTCAGAGAAGTTGCCGCCGGAGGTTGGATTTGCTGTGTCAGAACTCCTCTTGCCCTGACAGGAATGATCATCGAATAATCTCTTTTGCCGGAAATAATGTGCATCCTGACCTTTTCCGGAAATTTGAGATTGTCTTCCCAGCTGTCAACCCATTCTCCATATTCTTCGGTCGGGTCCTTGAAAAAATATTCAAAATATACTGAATCGAGTCCTTCAAAGAGTTTTGCCTCCCTTGCGCTATCCATGCCTATGATGTTTTCCGAGACAGTTAACATGAGTTTCCCGTTTCCATCGGGTTCTGACTTATATCTGACTATCACATAACCCATCTGACCGCCCCAGATCGAATAGTTTGTAGAAAATTGTATCGATTGCCTTTCCCCTCTGAAATAATGCTTTTTTTCCCCGTTTTCTTCGAATGTCAGGGGAATCTGCGACTGGATCTGGGAGTCTATAATGTTAATCGAAGCCCTGGTCCTTTCGAGTGAATTAATCCTTTTTTCTCCTGTGTCGACTGTATGGATCCCGAGTCTTACCGCACCGGTTATGATCAAGGCGATGACTCCAACCATGACAAGCGATACCATCAGTTCAAGAAGAGTAAATCCCTTCCGGGAAAGTAAGCCTGCAGTTAAGGGTTTCATATCTGTTTGTCTACCACCTTCATTGTTTTAAGCGTAAGTGAGCGTTTTTTAATGCCGTTTGTCCAATGGACAGTCAGATTTATTTCCAGCAACTTCACCTGCAGATTCTCTGTCCTGTCATCTGCGGTGCTGTTTACAGTTGCCTCTATCGTGTATCCATCTTCTGTTCTTTCCTTCCAGGATTTCTCCGAAAGATTTTGATCGTCGAGAATCTCCCTCATCTTTGCCTCTGCCCTGATCACAGCATTGACATAATCATCGGATGCCGCCACGCCTCTGAGACCGGCAGAGAAAAGCTGAAAGATTGCCACCAGAACAATTCCCATCAATGCAAGTGAAACAAGGACCTCAAGGAGGGTGAATCCCTTCTGGCAGCCGGCAGGTGCCGCTTCACTAATAAGACCATTAGTAAAACAACATTGCTTGTCATTGCGGCTTGTCCGCAATCCCTCTTTACGGAAGGATTCCCGACAAGCGGGAATGACAGGAACCGAGGCATTACTTAAGGACTCCTTAGAAAGATTGAAGTTATTTTGCCTTGAAAAGATTTTGTCAATCATTTTTTATGTTATCAGATCTATTTTATTACGACAGCCCCTGCAACCGGGTCTATACTTATGGCGGCCGTCTTTTTTTTATTCCACAAAACAACTGTTCCGCCTTCAAGGCCGCCGACAACATTAAAAACAAACCTGTGCCTCCCGTTCCTGGTTTCTCCATATAAAGGGTCGACTACCTTTAGATTTATATCAGACGGGATGATTTTTTCACCGCGACCTTCTATCCCATATTTTTTTAAGTCAAGGTCTACAATGAAAGTCTCTTTCCTGCCGTTAATCTGTGAAAGGTTTCTTGAATGCCTTATGGTTGAAGCCATGTCTCTTACGGTTGCGTTAAATCTGCTTGAAGGAAGCATATTTGCAAAAAAAACAGTGGACATGCCGAGCATAAGCGAAATAAGCAGCATCACAATTATCAGCTCAAGAAGTGTGAACCCGGCTCTTCCACCCCTCCCTTTCTGTTGAGCGGTGAGGGAGAAAGTGAGAATCTGTCTTCTGCGTTCGGGATACATTAAAACGGAAGCTCTGTTATGCTGAATATTGCCATAAGCATTGAAATCACTATAAAACCTATAACAAGGGCCATACCGAGAATCATCGCAGGCTCCAAAAAACCCAGAAACTTTTTTATGGCAAATCTGAGATTTTTTTCATATGTGGCTGCGACCTTCAGCAGCATTGTATCCAGCTGCCCTGTTTCCTCACCCACTTTAATCATCGACAGTGCAAGGGCAGGAAAGACATTCGTGCCGGACAGGGGAGCGGCGATACCTTTGCCTTCCTTTGCACCTTTTGATACGTTATCGATTGATGAGGCTATTACACGGTTGCCTATAACGTCTTTTGAGTTGTTTAATGCCTGCAGCAGAGGCACGCCGCTTTTTAACAGTGTGCCGAGAGTTCGGGTAAATCTTGCGGTTTCCAGTTTTCTTATAATATCACCCATCAACCTGAGTTTGAAGGCATCCCACCCGTATCTGCCGGCATCTGATTTTGTGTAATTCCTGAACATCATCCAGGCCGATGCTAACAGCAAAAGAAGTATCCACCAGTATGAAGTAATCGCACTGCTGATGGTAATAACCACCTGGGTTGGAAGCGGCAGCGATGTGCCCATTTCATCGAAAATTGAGGTGAACTTGGGCAGGACATATGTTAAAAGTATTATTATTGATAACCCGCCTGTCATAATGAGTATGGCAGGATATATCATGGCGGAAATCACCTGCTCCTTTAATTCCTTGGCGGTTTCGAGGAATTCGTTTAATTTATCCAGGACTATATCAAGCACTCCGCCGGATTCGCCTGCCTTTATCATATTTATATAAAGGCTTGAAAATATTTTCGGGTGTCTTTGAAGGGCGTCAGAGAATGAACTGCCTTCCCTGATTGACTTGAGGACAGATTGAACTACATTCTTCATCTCCCTGCTTTCTGAAATCTCTGATATGATATTGAGACTTCTGTCGAGGGGTAATCCTGCGC
>JAKAKQ010000010.1 GCA_021813425.1 Nitrospirota bacterium | reverse complement strand
CGAGGATCTCAAACAGGCGCTGGGAGTCCAAAAAAATGCGGGAAAAAACCGCAAACCTTTAATCGCCACGCTTATCGAACTAAACAAATTGGGGCGTGACAAAGCATCCGAAGGTCTGAAAAAGCTGATCGAGATGACCATAGTCGAATTGGTAGGCTGGACAAAGGGGACCTTCACCCTTGATACGGAAATTATCTATGTGTCTCCCGAATGCAGTTATCCCATCAGCAAGATGGAACAGGAAATAAGCCTCGATGCCCAGATGGTATTGATGGACGCCCTTCGCATTTTTGACGAACGGGAACGGGACCGTCAGTCAGGGAAAATTGTCCCTTCGGATGAAGAATTATTCTCGGACGTGATCCCTTCGGAAGGGGCTGCGGAAACAGGGAAAAAGAGTACTATAATTACTGCAGATGACCTGGGACTGGCCGATCTCGACCATTTGGAGCGGAAAATGCCCCAGTTTTTGCCTGTGCACGAAATTTTTGATCCGGTCGAGATCCATCGCCAAAAAATAAAGGAGACCTTAGCCGGTTTTTCTGCCGAAGAGCAGGAGTCCTTTGTCTCTTTTTTGGAGAAATCTGCAGTAAGCAGAGACATCCGTGATGGATCACAAAGGCAGGATGGCCGGATGAACGGCCTTATCCTGTTTAGTGAGGATGAACTCATCAAACATTCGGTAATGACCATCTGCAAGGCTGAGGATGCCCTTGTATTTGCTACGGACGGAGAAGAGGAACTTGATCGTATTATTGATCAGTGTCTCAAAATAAAGGTTTTGCCCATCCTTGTTTTTGATGACCTGGAAACGTCTGAAAGGATATTTTCCCGTGAAAAAATCGTCGGAATGCAGCAACAAATAAAGAAACGATATCCGCAGGTTTCCATTATTCAGATGATTTCTCTGCCGGATTACAAATTCACATTGCAGTCTTTTAATAACGGTATCAGGGCGGTTTTTCCCAAACCGTCAAAAGAGCCTCTGAAGACCGCTTTTATTGAAGATACAATAAAATTTCTGGAAACGTTCAAAGCTTATATCAAGGGTTTTTTTCACGAACAGAAGGACACAGCCGCAGCAGACAGCCTGTTGAACAAGCTCAAAGCCCGCATCCTGGCCCTTCGGGACCTTAATGAACCTTCGGCTGTTTCCCTTGTCCTTCTTCAGTCAGTCTCTGAAATATTTGAACGGTCTGTTACATTTGTTGTGCGTCCGGCAGAGCTCATAGGAGAAAGGGCTGTTGGAGTGAATGCCGAAAAAAATGCCGGGCCGACTTCAGCAACAGGGTTGAAGATTCCCCTATCAAGACATTCGGTTTTCCGTAATGTAATCGAAAAGGGACAATTATTTTTTGGAGAGAGCGACGATGAAGTCTTAAAGAAAAATCTCTTTAAGGAAATCGGCATGCCCTTGCGGCCGGTAATAATCCTCCTTCCGATAAAGAGTCGCGGGAAGACCGTGGCCCTGACATATGGAGATTTCGGCAGGAAAGAGGCTTCGCCTGTACAAAGCGATGCATTGGAAATGCTGGCAAATGAGGCAGGCCTGGTTTTGGAAAATGCGCTTTATCGTAAACAGCTCGGCAAGGCGTCTCAAAAATGAGGGGTCTTAACGCCGACATGGAACAATATTAACATTCGGGGGGAATAACTATGGACATCGCCACCTTTACTCAAATTCTTGAAATCGCCTTTGAAAAGAGGGTCTCTGATATACACTTTGAGGTTGATAATCCGCCCATCTTCAGGGCTCGCGGGCACTTGATCCGCTCAAAACTGAATAACTTAACAAAAAAAGATACAGAGTTCATCGCGTCCGCCGTCATGGAGCAGAACAACCGGAAGCTGCCTGAACACTTAATGGAGTTTGATACTTCTTATAATTTATCAAACGTGGGACGTTTCCGTGTAAGTATCTTCCGTCAGCGGGGCAATATCGGCCTTGTTATGCGTGTCATCCCTCATTATATCGGCGCTTTCGAAGAACTGAATCTTCCACCTGTATTGGGTAATATAACTCAGGTCCCCAACGGCCTGATACTTGTCTGCGGACCCACCGGCAACGGCAAATCCACGACACTTGCCTCGATGATCAGGTACATTAACGATAATTTCAACTACAATGTCATCACCATCGAAGACCCGATCGAGTTTATTTTTCCTTCAAATAAAAGCTGCATTATCCAGAGAGAAGTGGGTATCGACACAGAGGGTTTTGGCGGAGCATTAAAAGCGGCTATGCGTATGGATCCCGACGTCATCATGGTAGGAGAAATGCGGGACCTTGAAACAATCGATGCCTGCCTTAAAGCCGCCGAGACCGGTCATCTGGTTCTGTCGACCCTGCATACGCATAGCGCGGCTTCCACCATAAACCGCATTATCGGGTATTTTCCCCCTCAGACTCAGGAGAATGTCCGCCACAGACTGTCAGAATCCCTTGTAGCTACTGTTTCTTTGCGTCTCGTAAGAGGGAAAGACGGCGAAACCGTTCTGCCGGCCATGGAAGTGATGTATGCGACATCTACCATCAAGGCCTGCATTCGGGACGGCCACCTCGATGAAATCGAACAATATATTGAAAAAGGACGCGATGAATATCACATGCAGACTCTTGACCAGCACTTGATTCAACTCTGCAAACAGGACATTATATCTCTTGATGAAGCAAAGCGGATTTCACGCTCGACAGACCTCGAGCGAAAGCTGATATATTCTTAGAGAATGGTAATATGATAAAGAGATCGCTGTTCGCGGCCCTGGCCTTGCTTCTGTTTCTCCCTTCACCGGGTTTAAGGGCTGAAGGCCTTTCGATAACCGGCCTTCCCTCAGGGGAATTCCCGTCAAGGTTTTATCAGGACGTCGGTCTCCTTAAGATTTATATAGATAGCATCGAAAAAACCATCGGCATAGTAGAAGAGGATAAAATAGTTTTTGATATAAAGAGGGCAAAGGACTTTGACCTGCGTGAAAAAGAAAAATTATATACCGTCTGGAGCAATTTCCTCGATCATATTCTGGCCTTTGAAGGACTGACAGGATATTATAAGGATTTTTATCTGATTACGAACAGGGAAAGACATGCAGGGTCCTTTCTTATTGCATATGCCTCCTACATCGCCAAATTCTCAAACGGCCTGGAATTCATACACAAGACCATAGACAATGAATTATACGAAAAAAAGCTTGACGACCCTGCTCCCGGATACGGCGTCCCGGCGGGGATGTACGCAAAATTAAAATGGAACACCATACACATTCAGGACCTCTCGAACATCCTTGCAGGGTATCAGTATTTTAAATTCCTTGGAAGTTTTTATAAGAAACAGGGGCATCTGAATGATAAAAGGACGGCATGGCTATTCGGATATGTAAATTCAAGATACGAATACATTAAGGATGAATTGAAACTGAAAGGGGCAAAGGACTTCACTGCCAATGGCCTTGATATATTCAGGGAAAAGACATTTTCAGCATGGTTTCCTATGCAGATGAGCGTATCGGTCTGGATGGGAGATACAAAGGTAAAAAGGTTGCATGGACAATTGATCACCAGCCGGCAGATCACCGAGATGGACAAGGTTCTGAAACCCGGGGACATCATAGTAGAAAGGAGGAACTGGTACCTTAGCAATGTCGGACTTCCAGGGTTCTGGCCCCATGCAGAATTGTATACAGGCACTTACGACGATATGAAAAAATACTTCGCTGATCCAGATGTAAAGGGATATTACAGGACAAAAGGCAATTACAGTGATTTTATTGATTACCTCGAAAAAAAATATCCTGAAAAGATGAAGGAATTCAAAAATAAGGGGCATGACGGCTATCCTCATCAGATAATAGAGGCTGTGAGCGAGGGTGTTAAGTTCAGTTCATTGCAAGAGGGGACATCAGCGGATTATATAGGGGTAATGCGTCCGAGATTATCCAGACTCGATATATCCAGGGCGATAGACGAGGCGTTCGGTTATCTCGGAAGGCCCTATGATTTTAATTTTGATTTCCTGACTGACAGCGCTATAGTCTGTTCAGAGCTTATCTACAAGATTTATCTTGGAGGAAAAGATAAAAAGGGACTCTATCTCGGATTAAGAGAGATAGCAGGAAGAAATGCCATGCCTGCCAATGACATCGTCGAAAAATTCGACAGGGAACTGGATAAACCCGGGCAGGAACTTGATTTTGTCTACTTTCTTGACGGAAGCGAAAAGGACAAAAAGGCTTTTATAAGAGGGCTCTCCGAATTCCGGCAGACTTATAAAAGACCCAAGTGGGACATTACTCAAAAATAGCTTATACGCATAAAAAGGTAAAATCTTGATCGATTCCTTTACCGTTGCAGGACAATTTACACCATCAGGCAGGGTTATTGACATCCGGGAATTCGGGAACGGCAATATCAACAATACCTTTCTTGTAACACTGGACTCAAAAGGGGAAAATCACTTTATCCTCCAGCGCATCAATACGCAGGTATTTCAACATCCGGAACTTCTCATGCTCAATATGCGCACCTGCACAGAGCATATTCGCCGGCGTCTTCAGCATGCACCCCTTAGCGCCGGCCGCCGATGGGAGGTTCCTCGTGTTCTTTTGGCACACGATGGCAAGGACCACTGGCTTGCCCCTGACAGATCATTCTGGCGTGCTATCAGCTTTATCGAAGGTTCGCAGTCTTTTGAAACTATCAAAGATATCGGTCATGCAAGAGAAGTTGGCCATGCGCTCGGCCTGTTCCATACCCTGCTCAGTGATCTGCCTTTCGACAGACTGTCTGATACGTTGGAAGGGTTTCACATTACTCCGCGTTACCTGCAGCGTTATGATCAGGTATTGGCGAAATACCGGGCGGGCCAATACCCGGAAGTAAATTACTGCTTGAAATTTGTCCTGGAACGGAGCGCCTGGGCGCACGTCCTTGAGAATGCCAGAGCGCAGGGCAGACTGTTTCTCCGCCCTATTCATGGCGATCCAAAGATCAACAACATCCTTATAGACGCCGCTACCGGACTGGCAGTCAGCATTATTGACCTGGATACAGTCAAACCCGGACTGGTTCATCATGATATCGGCGACTGCCTTCGCTCGGGCTGCAATCCCCTGGGAGAAGAAACCGAACAATGGGAGACCGTTCATTTCAACTCCGACCTCTGCCAGGCCATTCTGCAGGGCTATCTCTTAATGGCAAGGGAGTTCCTTACCGGCAATGACTTTGATTATCTGTATGACTCGATCCGCCTTATAGCCTTCGAACTGGGACTGAGATTCTTTACAGACTATCTGGAGGGCAATGTCTACTTTAAGGTCAGATACCCTGAACACAATCTTGCCAGGGCGCTCGTCCAGTTCAGGCTAACCGAGAGCATTGAATCACAGGAAACAACCATTCGCAGCATTATCCGGGACATCGGATGAACGACCGGAAATTTTCCTTGAAACCATTCCCGTCAAAAGATCCCCTGCCCGGCATAGAGATTACAGGAAATATCAGCCGGCATTCCAACACATTTTCGATCAGCTATAGACTCTCAGGCAGTCTATCGGAGGTCATGATTCCAGCTCTGGCAGGTAAGAAGATCCGTAAGCACGGCCTGTGGAAAGAGACATGTTTTGAGATTTTTCTCTGTTTAAAAGATTCTGAGCAATATTGGGAATTCAACCTCTCGCCGTCCGGGCACTGGAATATTTATCGCTTCAAATCCTATCGGCAAGGAATGCAGGAGGAGCCCGCCTTTACGTCACTCCCTTTCAGTGTCGACAGACAACCGGATGTTCTGCGGATTATCCTGAAAGTTGATCTTGATAAGTCCCTTCCGTCAGATCAGGCGCTAAGTGCCGGCATCAGCGCCGTTGTCAAAACTATGGACAGCAGGATAACCTACTGGGCGCTGACCCATACCGGCGCGCAGGCAGACTTTCACCTGAGAGACAGTTTTATTCTCGAGCTGTAAGACATACCTCGAATCTTAGCCTGCAGCCTTTATTTTATTGATAAACTGTTCAGTATGGACATAATAATTCTTTTCCTCGCTATTAACCGATCGATAGAATTCGCATTCAATACAGTTTTGATATTTTTTTGCAAAGGTGCCCTGAATCTCCCCTCCGCAAAACGTACCGGCAATCAACCAACAAGTTCTGCCTGCATTTATTCCACCATTAGCCCCATCCAGTTTCTCATAAGTTGCAGCAGGGCCTATCCCGAGTTCCTTAACGTTCTTTCCGAGC
>JAKAKQ010000336.1 GCA_021813425.1 Nitrospirota bacterium | reverse complement strand
AAAAGGCGGACCCCAGAAGCCTGTTGACACTGCTCAGGCCGATAAATTAGGCAGCGACTTTCAACAGGGAAGCAAGGGCGGTGGACGGGGTGATGATAACAGAGGAGGCGGGCAGGATCCTCAGCAGCCGCCCCAGGTAATTCAGCAGCCAGGAACTTATACCAGCCCTGGTTCCGGAGGAAGAGATGATACATCCGGAACCGACAAAGAACAAACTCCTGGTGGCCCTGGCTATCCGCCGTATGGGCCTCCCAGGGATGACAGGGGGCAACAGGGCACTGATTGGACAAAATGGGCTACACAGCCGTCGAAAGATCCCAGACCTAAAGACCCAAAACCAAAAGGGGAGAAGCAACCTCCGCCTGGGAAGACTACACCGCCTGGACAGACACCTGCACCTGCAACACAAAAGGGGATTGATATTACAGTAGTAGGTACAGCTCCGCCTGGGAAGTGCATAATAGTTCAGGGGCAGCTGGTTCCTGTGCAGGGTTATAAGGAGAATATTGCCGGGATGACAGTAACCCTTACCGGGCAGGTGAACCAGTCAACGACGAGTTCAGGAAGCGGCGGATTCAGCTTTAAAGAGATCCCCGCAGGAGATTATGTTATTTCAGTAACTCAGTGGAACTATGGAATGACCAAGCAGAACTTTACTGCACCATCAGGTAAAAGCATCAAGATAGTGCTTAAAGGCTCCTGTCCGTATCTTTATGTATGGGACGGCAAATCATATGTAAAGGAAAATGACATTTATTCTGTGGCGCGTATTACGCCGTCGGAAATATTACAGCAAGAAGGGGTTCTTACCGCAGAGAAGGATGGACTGTTTGTCCATCAGGTTTCACTCGACGGGATCCCTGATAAACTTAAACAAGAGAGATCTTACAGCGATTATTACAGGATTCGCAATCTCATGAAACCCGAAGGAGAAGACTACCGTCTCAAGATCGCAGAGCAGGCAAGCGAGCATTCTTATACGGATTTTATCGAACTGCTTGCAGTTGACCATATTCAAGGCTCTACAGCAGGCATCACCCGTGAAGGGAAACCATTTTTATATAAAACTCTCGCACCAGTTGAATCCGTGGATTATGTAAACGGCAATGCCGTCTCTATCCGGAAAGGGATTGATCTGTACAATGATGATGGAATAGAGGTCCCTCTTCCTAAAGAGGCATTTTCTTCCGGGATATTGGCGATTACATGGAAGGGATTTATGGACGGGCAGGGTGAAGGACATACCGCTTCTCAGGGCAGGCCCAGGCTTTCCTTGCAGAGAAAGGACTCTCAGGGGAAATGGCAGACAGTTGATTGGATTTATCCGAGAGACGAGATGCAGCAGGTATATTTTCTTATAGATGACAAAGGTCCAGGCTGGGATAAAGACAGCAAAGTCCGCCTGATTGCTACAAGCTGTATAAGCGAAAAGTACCACAGGATCGAAGGCATTCACTGGGGTAACACAATAACAGATAAGATGTCTATGTCGTCTTTAACGCTCGTCAACGCACTTACATCGGATTCTACGGACGTCCTGAAAAAGGTGCAGTCTTCTGATGGGGAATCCCTTCATCTGGGTCCCGGAGAAGAAGTATCGCTTGTCTTCAGATACAGACCATTGGCCGAAGGGCACGAGCGGACCTTCATCTTCGCCTCTGAAGGTTTTTACGTCCCTGTGCCGATGATTCGTTTTGCAGGAAATTGATTGGACACTGAAAATAAATCAAAAACATTGAGGGGAGGGCAAAAATTTATTTTAGCTTGATATTTGGAATGGTACCTGATTTAATTTAGATAAGAGGTGCTGAATAAATGAGATCGATATTGCATATAGTTGCTTTTACTGTAATGCTGGTGTTTCTACTGACGGATACCCTCTATTCCGAAACCAAACCTTCTTCAAAAAAAAGACCGGTCGATATTGAGAAGGCAGATCAACTTGGCGAAGAATTCCAGAAACAGGGGCCGTGGACAAGGCAGGCGCCGCAAAGCGGGGGTTTCTATGGAGTACCCCAGCCAGAGGATTATCTGGCAACTCCTGAAAGCCAGCGGCCCAAAGATGAATCTGAAAGCGGTGTCACGCAATACCCTCTCTGCTATAACCCCTATAACCGTGTATACGAATACTGCTATCCGAGGGAATCTTCCTATTTCCAGTTAAGGTTCCGTTCTCCTGACTTCCGTTTCTGGTGGAGAAGGGGAAGGGCATGTCCTCCAGGATATTATTTTGTCCCTGAAGAAGGCTGCTATAGGTATTGAGGATATATTTTCTGATATACTAAACAAAAATTAATGGGGGTATCTATGGATTGGCAAGATCGTATAATGATTGATCCCAAAATACTCGTTGGAAAGCCTGTAATCAAAGGTACTCGGATAGCTGTTGAGTTTGTAATAGACCTGTTGGCTCAGGGCTGGTCAGAAGCCGAAATTTTGAGAAACTATCCGGGATTGACACATGAAGATATTCTTGCCTGCCTTAAGTATGCTGGAGAGACGCTTCACTCAGAAAAAGTTTACCCATTGAACGCAGCATAAGGTAATAAATGCGCTTTTTGGCAAATGAAAACCTCCCGCTCGATGCAATAACAGCTCTGAGAGAAAAAGCCCACGATGAAGGCCGAGGGCTGAATGCTCATAAAAATATATTATGCATAAAACAAGATATGGTAAAATGCAGTCATATTGGAGGTGTTTTATGCATAAGATAACGGATGTCAGACCTCTGGAAGGATTTAGGATATGGATAAAATTCTCTGATAATGTTGAAGGTATTATAGACCTTTCTGATATCGCAGGCAAGGGGGTGTTTTCAATATGGAAAGACCCTTTGCTTTTTCAAGCAGTTTTTATAGATCAAACGAACCATACAGTAGCGTGGCCCGGAGGCATTGATTTATGTCCGGATTCTCTTTATGCCGAATTAACAGGCGTTGATGCATTCTCAAATAGAACTGCATATGCCTGAAGTAAGCAGATTCTACGGAATTATCATCTATTTTTATTTCCGGGAACATAACCCGCCGCACTTTCATGCAGTTTACGGAGAATACGAAGCTCTTATCGCAATAGAAACACCCGGAATAATCTCAGGCAGTCTTCCGCCTCGTGCGCTTGGACTTGTTATGGAATGGGCATCAATGCATCAACAGGAACTTATGCATGCATGGACTCAGGTGATGAACCATCAGCAGCCTGGCAAAATCGAACCTCTGAAATAAAGATAGGCTTGAAGGGAAGCTTATGGCTGAATGCTGTAAGCTGAGCTCGTGGAATTTTTGACCACTGGTTAAAAATTTTAAAAACATAGGACACGCTTTGGGGGAGGTGGGGGGAGTATAATGGGGATAGTACTGGGAGGAGAGATGATATGAGAATCAAGGTAGCTTTAAAGGCAGAGAAACTCCCTATCCTTTACAGGCACAGGTTCATGTCCCTGATAAAGGATGCGCTGAGCAGGTCTGATCCTGATTATGGCCATTGTTTATATCCTGACAAGAGTTCAAAATTCTCAAAAATAGCAAAGCCCTTTACCTTTAACATTTCCATGCCTCCAGGGAAGGCAGCCAGGAAAGAAAAATTTGCCGTTGATAAAGGCGTCGAGGTCGAGGACACGGTCTTTTACTTTCCGACAAATGCATTTCTTTCTTTTTACTTAAGCTCATCTGACTATAATTTCATCGTTAATCTCTATAACGGCCTTCTTGAAATAAAGGAGTTTAAATTCAGCGATGACATTTTGTTGAGACTTGAGAAGGTTTTTATGCAGCATGAGAAACAAACAAACGGTGATGAAGTGATGTTCAAAACCAATGCGCCAATATTGATTGAGGATAAAGATGGGAAGCCGTTCTTGCCTTCGGCCTCAAACCTTCAATCTTTTAACGGTCATTTCAATGCTATTCACGACAGGATTCTGAAAGATATAAGAGGCGAGGGATTTTATAGAGAGATAGAATTTGTTCCTGTGAGACTGAAAAAACAGGTTGTGAAGCACACACTAAAAGGTTTCAGGGAAAAGACTGGAAAGCCTTACATGACCTTCACCTGCTTTGAGGGCTGTTTCAAACTCAAAGGCGATCCGAGGGATTTGCAGATGCTCTATCAGATCGGCATCGGATTGCGGACAGGACAGGGGTTCGGGATGGTGGAGGTGGTATCTGAAGGCGATAGGCTGAAGGCTTAAGAAAAAATGGATAAAAGAATGAGATTAGACAAGGGACAGATCGAAGTCGTTGATGACGACATGGCTGATGTGTTGAAGAAAAAAACACCGGCGGAGAGAATCAGCATTGCCGATAATCTCTGGACATCCGCGCATGACATGCTCATGTCGCTTATCGGGAAGGTACATCCTGAATGGGATATTGAGCAAATAAAAAAAGAGGTCGCAAGGAGACTGTCACATGAGACCGCTTGAGCTTCTTAAAAAGGTTGTTGCTGAATTTGAACGTCTCAAAATTCCTTATCTTGTCACTGGTTCTGTTGCATCCATGGCATATGGAGAACCGAGGCTGACTAATGACATTGATATTGTCGCTGCAATAAGTGATAGTCATATTGAGGGATTGCTTGAAGCTTTTCCGCAGGACGAGTTTTTTATCACTAAAGAAATGATAAGAGACGCTATCCATAACATAGGGCAGTTTAATATCATTCATCCTGCATCCGGCCTTAAGATAGATGTCATAATAAAACAAAACACGCCGTTTGATAACAGCCGTTTCAGCCGGGTAAAAAGGATTTTTCCTTCAGAATCTTATCAGGCAAATTTTGCCGCGCCCGAAGATGTGATTATTAAAAAGATGCAATATTACAAAGAGGGAGGCTCAGAAAAACACCTCCGGGATATAACAGGCATTCTCAAGATAAGCGGAAACGAGGTTGACATGGATTATATATCCGATTGGGCAAAGCGGCTGGGACTGACAGAGATATGGGATGCTATTCAAAAACGTATGCAGGAGAAGTGATTTGTTCAGATCAAACATGGCATTTCGCTGTTGTTGAAGAACATCTTATCCGCATGAAACCATTATAAAAACATAGGACACGCTTTGGGGGAGGTGGGGGGAGTATAATATTTGCATGAACATCGAAAAGACGGGGATTTTGACAACGTGCGAAGAGCCGATTGAAGGTGATGGAAAGACTGTAAGGGGTTTTTGGGATAATTTGGAGAGGGAGGGGTGGTAGGTTGTTTCAGAGAGGGATGAATGATTTTACGATCAGAATAATTTTCTCAATTGACGAAGATACGGGGGTATGTAAAAGATGGAAGTCGTTCCGCAGGAACTTATTGAAAGCAGAATAATTATTATCCGAGGCAAGAAGGTAATGCTGGACAAAGACCTCGCAGCGCTTTATGGAGTGGAGACCTTTAACCTTAATAAAGCTGTCAAGCGCAACATTGATCGTTTCCCAGAAGATTTTATGTTTCAATTAAGCAATGAAGAGTTCAAAAACTTGATATTCCATTTTGGAATATCAAGTTGGGGCGGCACTCGTAAACTACCTTATGCCTTTACGGAGAACGGCGTAGCGATGCTGTCAAGTGTTCTAAACAGCAAAAGAGCGGTGACAGTCAACATCCAGATAATGAGAACATTCACAAAAATAAGGGAGATGCTATCTACTCATAAAGACCTCACCAGGCGACTTGATGAGCTTGAGAAAAAATATGACGCACAATTTAAAGTAGTGTTTGACGCTATCAAACAGATGATGATCCCGCCGGATACAAAAAAGAAGAAGATAGGGTTTAGGAGAGAGCACGAAGACTGAAAAGAATTTATAGAATTTTTTGGGGGGGGATAATGAAAGTTAAAGAGTCTGGGAGCTAAGGAGTGATGAGCATAATTTTTTTATTGACAATATAGTTCCTTCCGGATATATAATTTATCAGTCTTTAAAAAAGGGGATTTAAAAATGGGGTAATAAAGATTGACATAGAGCCAAAAGAAGACCTCAAACCCGCTTTTTCAATTGCCTTACTTACATCAAAAGCGTAGATGATGATACCCAAAGAAATACGTAACGTTTTAAATTTGAGGGCCTAAGCAATAAATGAAGCCGAATGATATCTATAATGATATTTGTGGGTTTTCACCTAATCCGGAACAGGCTGAAGTTTTCGATGCATTGATCAATCTCGACATATCAAGAAATCCTTTGCTCTTGCGATTACCTTGCGGATATGGAAAAACCGAATCGGTAGTCATTCCTTTTTTAGCGCAAGCCAGAACAAACAAATGGGCAATAGCTCCCAGATTGATTTATGTATTACCTACAAGAGCCTTATGTAACCAGATCAAAGATAGAATCTGCTATTATGCACAGCGAATTGAGGAATTGACAGATAAAATAGTAACCGTTGGAATTGAACATGGTACAAGCTCATTAGACCCGCTGTTTTTTTCAGATATTTGCATAACAACATTTGATCAGTTCCTTTATGGATATGCAAGAAATAAATCACAAGTCGGTCGGCATGTGGATATACCAGCAGGTTCTTTTGCAAATTCAATAATTGTTTTCGACGAAGCTCATTTGTATTCTCCATACACGCATGCATTAATGAAAGCCATGCTTGATATTCTTTATCACAGTAGGATACCAGTTGTTGTTATGACTGCTACAATGCCAGAAACCTTACAAAAAGACATTATGTATGGTTTTAATTCTGAACTCGTAACTTTTAAAGGTAACTTCTTAAACAAAAGAAGTATTTCATGGGAAATTAAAGACTGGGCATTATTAAAAGAAGAAAAGCCCTCAGAAAAGCTGGTGGATATTCTTAATAAGGCAAAAAATCAAAAAGTTTTGATTGTAGCGAATAGGGTTAATGTCGCTCAAAAGCTTGCATCGGAATTAAGAGACAAAAGAGTAAAACTCATTCACTCAAGATTCTCTGTTCGTGATAGAGCGGTTAAAGAGAATGACGTCATTAGCCTGCTTGGCAAAAACTCTGCTGCTGACGCTGGGATAATTATTTCAACTCAGGTCTGCGAAGTCGGTCTTGATATTAGCTGTGATCTGCTGATAACAGAATGTGCTTCGGCAGATGCCTTAGTTCAAAGGATTGGTCGTGTTGCAAGGTGGGGCGGTAAAGGAAAGGTTATTATTGTCAATCCAGAAAAGTCAGCGCCTTATGTAGATAAGAAGTTAGAAGATAAGGGAGATTTTGTAAAGATTTCATTTGAACATTTAAGAAACAATCCCAAACTTGATTTTACTTCATGGGGAGATACAGAAGCTTTTTGCAACCTGATGGAATACCATGTAAATTACGTTGAAGCAAGAAATGCAATGGGACAGGTCTTTGAAGCTACCCTCTATGCGGATTCTGTCCCTTACAACCTGTCAGCAAGGGATGAAATGTATTGCACTATTTTTATCGGAATACTCCATGCAATGGACAAAAAGAAAAGAGCAAAAAAGAGTAAGCCAGAAGAAACTGGAAAATTAATCTCACTGAATGCAAAGCAGTATAAACTGACTGATAAAATTCCTTATGGTGAAATTAAACCTTTATGCCTCAATGTTTCATATCTATGGTTCAGAAGGTTTTGGAGCAATAAAGATGGAATTAAAAAAGGGTTGAAGATGATAGAGTACGATCCTGAAGAACAGAGTCTCAAAGAAAATACTTCGGATAAACCGCCAAGACCCTTTAGGATATATGCTCTGCTTGATGAAGAAGGGACTAAAGAAGAAGATAAAAACTATGATTCTGAGATAGGGCTTAACCCAAAGTCTCAGGAAATTGATGAGGAGTCTTGCCAGATATGCTAAGCGCTCCAAAAGAAGAATATCAGATTCATATTGAGAATTCTTTATCTCAATGGGATAAGATTTCAAGTAGATTTCTGCCATCTCTTACAAGGCTCTTCGAAGAAAATAATAATATCATGTCAGAAATCGATATCAATCAAGGGATACGCAGAATGATTTTCTCCCATGATGTAGGGAAACTGACAAAAAGGTGGCAAAAAATAATGAGTGATATTGCGGACGGGGGAAAAGCAATTCCACGACCGCCTCACTCAGCACTTGGAGCAGCGTATCTTCTCGAATGGAATAAGGCCCGAGAACAAAATAATAATCTTGGGAAAGCGTCTATTTTTGCGGTACTGATACACCATATCGACAGTAGTATTTCTAATGAAAGTTTGGAGTCGCCTGAGGCGCAGACCATACAAAAACTTTTCATTCAGGGAGGGGATGACATCCCCTGGCATACGAATGGTGATAGCGCTCTAAGGTCCATCAAGTTCAACGAGTCCATCATTGAACTTCAAAGCGTTACTCTTAATAGCCTGATAGAATTGAGCGATACCTTGCGAGGATGGGCTAAATGTCCGAGAGCTTTAGATCAACATAAACATCGTCTGTTAGGCTCAAGCCTTCACCATATCTTGAAAATCTGTGACTGGAGGGCAGCCACTGAAAGACCTGTTGATGAAAAAGAAAAGGAAGTGCACTATTCTGTGCTTGAAGTTTTGAATACTGGGGGAATAATTTCATGATTACCCTGCGGACTCCGGGAACGGGCTTTGATGACTTTGAAAGCAGAATAGCACTCGGACTTTGCCGCGTAGCTCTGGATTGTGTCGAGCCTGAACAAGTGACTCTTGAGGAAAGTTTTGACAGGTATTTGGTGCATGTAGATATTGATGAAAAAGAAAACGTAAGTATAGGGAAGTCATTGGCATTTTGGGGGATTAAGGTTTTATCTTCTGAAGATACAATGAACAGAATTCCAGGTTTCAGGGCAAAGGAGATTTATGATCGTAAAAATAAGAAGGGTAAGCTTACCATTGGGTATTCACGAAAGATGTCGAACTTTAGTCAAAAACTTTTCAATAACCCTATGGCCAGTCTTTCTAATTATTTGACAGACAATTTACACAGAAGACGCAAAGGATCTCATGCAAGTTCTTGTGGACATGATGATTCAGATGCGATATTTAATGCTATTCTTGGCATGTCTCCTCAAATCGGCAAACCATATAAAAGAGATAATATTACGAATCAGCAAAATTTGCACCTATGTGCCTCGTGTGGAGCGTTGGGCTTGCTTGGAACAATCAGTTTTCAAACTGACGTGCCAGTAAGTCGAAATGGTCGTCTGACAAAAGAGAAATATTTTTTTATGCCTCGATTTAGAGGCAAGACTTTCGGCGATGCACTTTCATCTTATATAGCAACAGTTAAACATGTGCAACCGAGGCTGAAAAGTATTCCTGCAAATACTGCTTTATTGGCACTCTTGAGTTCCCATCCGCATCTATGCAGGACTATTCAAGAGCATCTTACGCAACCTGCTCTATTGCCGACTTTTTTTGTAGCAAGTGCTGAAAAAGACGATAGAGGCACGTCACGATTTCAATATCTTGAAGAAAAAGTAATTGATGCAGAATTGATGTTTTTAGGCGCTAATCCTTACAATGTTGCTCTTGCTCAAAATGCGTATAGACATGCGGAAGATTCTCTTGAATTACTGAATTTTCTGTCAATACTGTTGCGATTCAAGAGAAATCAAGATACTGTATCTTTTTGTCGAGAGTATGTGTCTGTTACTAAAGGCAAGCAACTTGTTTATAAAGAATCAGTTGAATATATCGCAAAGGAGGTTTTGGGTATGGATGAAAATTTAATTTGTGATCCCAACATTAAAGCAGTGGCTACAATGCTGAAATTTTTCGTGAGAGATAGGCGATTTGGCTATGTCGATTATCTAAGGGGATCGGAAAATATAAGCGAGTTTACAAAAAAACTATACGATGCACATCGCGATGCATCAAGTATTTTTTACAAGCCTGATGATAAAAAGACGAAGGAAGAAAAATATTTATCTTTGCCATCTGAGGACAAAATATGCGAGTTTTTAAAGTTATTAAATGCAGAAGATAAATTCGAGCAGGTTAAAATATTAACCTGTCTTTTAGCCTTTACTCAATAAAGGAGGTTTGATATGGAAAATCCGGGATTCTTAACAGTTGCAGCAAAACTTATCGTTAATTTGCACGATATGAATAATGAAGGCAGCATTGGTCAAACGACAGAACTTAGAAAAATTAGGATGGTTGATGAGGATGGAGAAATCATTGATAAGGAAATCCCAGCTGTCAGCGGCAGAATGATGAAACACTGGCAGTTAGCATATATGCTGAGGGAAGAGTTA
Source organism: Nitrospirota bacterium (assembly GCA_021813425.1). GTDB lineage: Bacteria > Nitrospirota > Thermodesulfovibrionia > Thermodesulfovibrionales > UBA6898 > JAKAKQ01. The sequence continues at coordinate 21,451 of JAKAKQ010000336.1, read as the reverse complement.
AGTAATTTCACTCCGACATTATGTCCTCAATGTAAAAAATGGGAACCGGAAAGGAAACCGCAAGATGAGGGGAACGGTATAACTGCTTGTGTAATCTGCGATACTCATGGCTTTCTTTGTACGGATAAGCCTGGTTTCAGCGCAAAAGTTTCAATCGAAAATGGCGAAATAATTTTTAAAAAGGAAGCTACTGATGATACATCAGAAGAAACATTCAATGTTGTTTCATGCGAACATAATATATCTTCTCCAGACACAAATTGCCTGATCTGCGAGCTTCGTAAATTTAAAGACAAAACAGTTACTGTTACTGGAGAGCTATCTGAGGAAGACAATATTAAAACGATAAGACCTACTTATTTCAAACATGGAAAAGGAAAGACAAAGGTGGAAAAAGGTACAAGCCCAAAAGGTCTAAGTCTGAGACGATCTTCTTGTGTCAATTTTTCATGGCTTTTACCTGTGCTTGGTACAAAAAGCGAAGTAAGGCAGGTTATACACTCAAGGGTTGCTTCTTCAGGTGGAGAAGGTGACGAGAAATCTTCTCAGATGATCTTTTACAAAAATTATGCTTCGAGCATCTATGCATTTGTTGGCTCAATAGACCTTGACCGTGTTGGGAAGCCGCTTATTGGAGACAGATTGAGTGATATAAATGAAATTAAACGACGTCGTCAAATGGCTGTAAAAGCGCTGATACCTATTGTCCTGTCTCTAACACTTCTTTACATTTGAAATTTTTCTCATAATGCTTTCAACGGAAGCTGTCCAAATGAATACTTTTGGATTTTGATTATGAGTTTCAATATATTTTTTAATAACCATAATCAGTTCTTTCACATTTTTGAATGAGCCACGACGAATTCTTTTTGTCGAGATATCTGAAAACCATCGTTCTACCAGATTTAGCCAGGAACTGGAAGTAGGAATAAAATGCAAGTGGAAACGGGGGTGACGTTTGAGCCATTTTTGAACCCGTGGATGTTTGTGTGTTCCATAGTTGTCGACAATCAGATGGAGATCTAAATCGAGCGGAGTCTTCGTGTCGATAGTTTGCAGAAACCTGATAAATTCTTGATGTCTGTGACGTGGCATGCAATCTCCAATCACAGTGCCATCGAGCATATTTAAGGCTGCAAATAGTGTTGTTGTGCCATGACGAGTATAATCGTGGGTTTGTCGAGCAGGAATACCGGGTCTCATGGGAAGTAATGGTTGTGTGCGTTCGAGAGCTTGAATCTGGCTTTTTTCATCTACACAAAAGACAATCGATTTGTCTGGAGGATTCAAATAAAGTCCAACAACATCGTAAAGTTTTTCGAGAAATCGTTTGTCGCGACTGAGTTTGAACGTTTTGATAAGATGGGGTTTTAAATTGTACTGTTTCCAGATTCGTTGAATGCTGTCTTTGCTGACTCCATGCGCTCTGGCCATACTGCGGGTGCTCCAGTGAGTCGCATCTGATGGCGTTGTGTGTATAGTGGCATTTACAATAGTCACAACTTTCTTGTGACGGATTTTTGGAAGACGTCCGGGGCGAGGAGCGTCTTTCTCCAGGCCGGATAAGCGGAACGCTAAAAAACGTTCCCGCCATAATTGAACAGTTGGACGGGAAATATCCAAACGCTTGGCTATATCGTGATTGAAAATTCCTTGAGCTGCTAACTGTATGATTTGTGCTCGTTGTATCAGTCGCAATGGGAAACTTTTCCCTTGCGACCAGCGGTTGATGGTCGCTTCTTCTTGTGGGGTAAGTATGATTCGCTCTGCTATATTCATTCATAAGAATTATATAAAAGAATTATTTATATGTCAAGTTATTTATGAGACACTACACTAGTTTCTGTTGCGGATAACACTTAAAACACTAAATGTCATTCTGAGCCCTTCGCTTGTCATTCTGAGCGAAGCGAAGAATCCCATCTTGTGCTCAGGATAAACTCCGCGAAGAATCTCATATGTTGCGAGACCCTTCATGGAGCCTGTCCTGAGCGGGATTCTTCAGTCGCTTCACTCCTTCAGAATGACAAAAAGCGAAGGGTTCAGGGTGACAAATAACAGCTTCCGCAACAGACACTATCTAATCCAGATAATTCATAAACTATAATAATAGAGAAAGGACATAGTATCCTTTCTCCTCGGTCGCCCCGGCGACTCGCCGAGGAGAGCGAATCCGCCTGAGTGCGGACGCTCATTCTCGGTCTTCGACACTGACTCCTCCGCCTCAGCGGATTCGCCGGGGCGAAGAGGAATTTACCCTCATTATTTATCAAAATACATACTGTCTGAATATCGGGCAAATAAAACCGCTCAAATACTATGTCCTTTCTGTTGTCAGGGAATTTTATGAATAATGAAGGCTAATCCCCCAGACATACCCCCATTTCCCTTGCTGTCTGGATGTTGTCGGAATTAAGGGGCACCTTTCTTATCTTTCCGATGACATCTTCCAGTGGAACCGCCTTCATCTCCGGCGGGTCAAGTGCGACCATCTTGCCGAAATTCTTCATCTCTATCATGCGCACGGCAGCAGCTCCAAAACGCAGTGAAACGAGCCTGTCGAATGTAGTCGGAGACCCTCCCCTCTGCAGATGTCCAAGCACCAGCGATCTTGTATCTTTACCTGTCCTGCTTGAGATCTCCTTTGCGACATACTCACCTACACCACCAAGAAGCAGTTCCTGCCTCCCTGCCTCGCCCTTACCTTTTGCTATCTCTGTTCCGCCGACAGGCGCAGCGCCCTCACCTGCCACAACAATAGCATAGTGACGGCCGTGCAGTTCATTAGCCATGATGTGTTTGCATACCTTATCTATATCAAATGGTATCTCAGGGATAAGTATGACATCCGCACCGCCGGACAGGCCGCTGTTAAGGGCTATCCATCCTGCGTGCCTTCCCATCACCTCCACAACCATAACCCTATCGTGAGATCTCGCAGTGGAATGCAGACGGTCAATAGCCTCTGTCGCAATACTCACAGCAGTATCGAACCCGAATGTGATAACAGTACCGCCAAGGTCGTTGTCTATAGTCTTGGGAACCCCTATCACAGGCATCCCCTTCTTAAAGAAATCATAGGCTATTTTCAGGCTCCCGTCTCCTCCCAACGCTATAAGGCAGTCGAACCCGAGGCGTCTGAAATTTTCTACTACCTTGTCGGATACATCACGGAACTCCGTCTCTCCGGTTACACTCGTAACAGGCATCTTGAAAGGGTTACCACGGTTTGTCGTTCCGATAATTGTTCCTCCCATAATTGAGATCCCTCTCACACTCTCAGGGGTGAGTCGCACTATTTCATTGGTATTTAGGAGCCCTGCATAGCCATTCTTGATGCCGTAGACCTCCCAGTTACGTCTGTCAGCAGACATAACAACAGCCTCGATGACCGCATTAAGTCCCGGCGCATCCCCGCCGCCTGTATTTATCGCAATCTTCTTTCCCCCCATCTTGATTCCCTCCGTAATTTTAATTTTCTATCTATTGATCATTTATGATAATTGTATGACTTTGAATATACAAGGTCAAGTCAAGCATAAAGACATCCGTTTGCAAGTCTTCATATAGAACTCACTTTATCAGGTGAAACGGGACACTCGTAGATACCACCCCTTTTTTGAACAGCAGCAGACCCTTGATGAAAAGAGCCGTCTGGTTATGCAGGAGGTGATGCCACCATCTTGAAGGAACGAACTCAGGGAGCACAACTGTTATAACGCCATCAGGATGTATGCTTTTCACTTCGTCTATATATTCCATGAGAGGTTCCTTTATCGAACGGTACGGAGAATCGAAGATTATCAACTGGATCCCCATGCAATGCCTGTCCCATTTTTGTTTTATCCTTGCCGTTTCCATTTCATCAAGGCACACATAGAGAGCAACGACATCATCGGAAAGCACTTTACCGTATTGTATCGCATTGATCACTGCCTGCTGGACCCCCGAGACAGGGATAATTACGGAATGGTGTTTGAATTCCTGTACCCTCGCGATGCATTTCTCCACAGAGAGCTGCTCTGCAACCGAAAGATAATGCCGATGCACCTTCCGGGTCAGGAAGACCAGCACAGGAATGGCGATAAGCACTATCCACGCCCCATGGGTGAATTTTTCAACCGCTATTATCACAAGGACTACCCCGGTGGTAATGCAGCCCGCGCCGTTTATAACGGCGCTTTTTCGCCAACCCTTCCCCTTTTCTCTCATCCAGTGCCTGACCATTCCTGCCTGGGACAAGGTGAAGGCCGTGAAAACTCCTACGGCATAAAGGGGGATGAGCGAATGGGTGTCACCCCTGAAGAGCACTAACAGCAAAACCGAGAGGAACCCGAGTATCAGTATGCCGTTGGAAAATACAAGCTTGTCGCCGCGGTTGCTCAACTGCCTCGGCAGGTAGCGGTCGTTCGCCATAATGGAAGAAAGCCTGGGGAAGTCGGCGAACGAAGTATTCGCTGCGAGGATAAGCACCAGCATTGTAGCAAACTGTATTATGTAATAGACGATCCCCTTGGAAAAAACGGTCCTTGCAAGCTGGGATACAACTGTCTCGTCCGGGTTGGGCAGTATCCCGTAATAATTGGCGAAATATGCTATACCGATCGTGAGAACGGCAAGGGTGAAGGCCATCCACACAAGGGTGATCCCGGCATTTTTCGCCTCAGGAGCCTTAAAGGCCCGGACGCCGTTGGAAATGGCCTCTATCCCGGTAAGCGTAGCGCATCCCGAGGCAAAGGCCTTCAATATTATGAAAACAGGAAATATGTTCGCCGCAGTCCCTGCAACCTCATGATACTCGAGGTGCGGAAACGTAAAGGATTTCGTCAGGCTTGCCGCTATAAGCACAAGCAGGCTCCCTATAAAAATATATACCGGAAGCGAAAACACCTTCCCGGATTCCCTTACACCCCTGAGATTGATTATGGTGATAAACAATATGGACGCAATACACATTGCGACGGCATGGTCCCGGGTAGCAGGAAAGGCCGAGGTAATTGCAGCTATTCCTGCGGCCACACTGACGGTAACGGTGAGGACATAATCGATGAGGAGCGCCGAACCGGCGATAAGCCCTGGAAGCACCCCGAGGTTGTCCTTTGCGACTATATATGCGCCGCCGCCTGAAGAATATGCGTGAACGGTCTGGAAATACGACGTGGCCACGATTGCGACAAGAATGACGATCGCAACGGCGATAGGCAATGTGTAGCTGAGGAGCGCGGCCCCGCCTGCCATAAGGGCAAACATTATCTCCTCGGTTCCATAAGCAACGGATGAAAGCGGGTCTGACGAAAATACCGCAAGGCCCATTTTCCTGGAGAGGCGCTCGTGCTTTTCCTTTATTGTTTCGATAGGACTTCCGATGAGAAAACTCTTGATAGACATATCTCCTCCTTTTAGGGCTGCGGAGGAAATAAAAAAACCGCCTGGGCGGCGGTCTTTAATTTCGGCCTTTGCCCTTCCAAACGCCTGCGAGGTTAGCTGTCGGGCTCGGGAATGGAAGTTCCCTATCCTTTCGGAATACGCCCCAAATTTTGGGTCCCCCGCGCCCTCTCTTTGAGAGGACTTCGGCTGCTATTTATTTGTCTCATAATAACTCCCGAAAAAATCTTTGTCAAGGTTTAGTAGAAAGCCCCTTTCTTCTAACAAAAAACTTCCTCGCCTCTTCCGCGAAAAATAACAGTAACATAAACGGTATAAGGAGCAGCCAGACGCTTAACGGAACAGGCGCTGTGGAGAATATCTTATTGCCCCATGGGTGATAGATGATAAAAGCGCTCAGAAGTATTTCAGCGAGAATCCCCCAGAGTATTAACCTGTTACCAAAAATCCCGATTTTAAAGACTGATTCTGTCTGCGTTCTGCATGCAAAGACATTCCCAATCTGCATCATCACTATCCCAAGAAAAGTTGCTGTTGACGCCTGATGAACCAGAGCCGCATCAATCGGCAATTCAACGCCCCATTTCCATCCGCCTTTATTGAGGACAAAGAAATATGCAAAAAGGACTCCTATTGTGCCGATAAGCCCTAAGAATATATACCCATTGAACAATACCTTTCTGTCTATGAGTCCTTTCCCCCTGGGTCTTGGGGGCTGCTTCATAATGGTGGCCTCAGGAGGTTCGACTCCAAGCCCCAACGCCGGGGTGGTCTCTGTTCCCAGGTCTATTGCAAGTATCTGCATAACTGTTAAGGGCAGCGGAATTCTTGCCAGTATAAAAAGTATGTAGGGCACAGCCTCTGCCGTGAGATGGGCAAATATGTAAGTTATGAATTTTTTGATATTTTCAAATATCGCCCTGCCCTCTTCAATGGCATTAACTATCGTTGCAAAGTTGTCATCGAGAAGTATCATGTCAGCAGCCTCTTTAGCAACATCCGTCCCGGTACCCATTGAAATGCCTATATCCGCCCTTTTTAAGGCCGGTGCATCATTTACCCCGTCTCCTGTTACAGCAACCCTTTCACCCTGCTCCTTGAGGATATTAACGACCCTGAGTTTATGCTTTGGAGTCATCCTTGAAAAAATAATCTCTTCATTCGATAAAACACTGTGAAGTTCTGCATCTGACATCTTCAGAAATTCAGCGCCTTCTACTATCGTTGCCTTTTCCTTAATAAGCCCTATCTCCTTTGCAATTGCCGCTGCTGTCCTTGAACCGTCCCCGGTAATCATGATTATCCTGATGCCTGCTTCCCTGCATTTTTGTATTGCCTCTGCAACTTCAGGCCTCGGAGGATCTTCAAGCCCTATGAATCCCATAAATATTAAATCTCTCTCAGCCTCTTCCCTGCCGAACTCCAACTCCGAACTTATTTCTTTGTATGCGAATGCAAGGACCCTTAATCCCTGGTCCATCAATGAATGATAAAGTTCAACTGATTTTTCTTTCATGGCTTCATTAAATGGCACAATATCTTTATCCTTAAAGCAGCGACTGCTTATCTGCAATATGCTTTCAGGCGCTCCCTTTGCCAACACATAAGTAGTATCACGCATCGAATTTATTATGCTCATTCTCTTTCTGTCAGAGTCAAAAGGGAACTCCTTAAGCCTTTTATTTTCGATATGGCCGATGCTATCTACTGCTGCTTTATAAAGCGCAACCTCTGTCGGCTCTCCTTTTAAATTCCCCTCAACCTCTTTTGTGTTATTGCAGAGCAAAGCTATATGGAACAAAGAGACTCCCTGAACTTTTTCAGGCGCATTGTCACATAGTTCTGCAACTTTTTTCACTTCCATTTTATTCTGGGTCAAGGTGCCTGTCTTATCAGTGCAGATAACCGAGACCGAGCCAAGGGTTTCGACTGATGTCAGGTTTTTTATTAAGGCCTTTCTTTTCGCCATTCTCTGGCTTCCCATGGCAAGGGAAAGTGTAACAGTCGGGAGCAACCCCTCAGGAACATTGGCAAGGATTATTCCTATTGCAAAGAGGAAGTTTTCCCAGAAAGTCCTTCCGATAAGATATCCTATTGAAAAAAAAAGCAAGCCGGTAGTTCCGGCTATTGCTGTTACAACCCTTGTTATCCTGGTTATCTCTTTCTGCAAGGGGCTGGTACCCGGGGTTACCGTACCTGTAAGGTGAGCAATTCTTCCAAACTCTGTTCTCATGCCTGTTGAAAAAATAACTCCTTTTGCAGACCCGCTGACAACCATAGTCCCTGCAAAAGCTATATTGGGACTGTTTATTATCTCACCTGAAAAAGGCTCTTTTGTTATTCCGACAGGCTCTGATTCGCCTGTCAAAGGAGCATTGTTCACCTTTATTTCATTCGTTTCCATGATCCTGATATCAGCAGGGACTTTATCGCCTTCCATAAGAGTTACCACATCACCCGGGACAACCTCCCTTGCAGATATCTCTGCCTCTTTTCCGTTTCTTAAAACCCTCACATAGAACGGCAGGAGTTTTTTCATTGCCGCAAGAGCCTTTTCCACCCTGTATTCCTGAATAAACGCAAAGATTGCATTAATGAATATTACCCCTACTATCGCAAACCCGAGGGTGAGCATGCCTTCGCCCGGATGAATGTATTCAGACAGGAAAGAAAACAGCGCTGCCACCCAGAGGAGGATAGCAAGGAAATGTGTAAGCTGGCTTAAGAATTTGAAGATAAGCGGTCTTTTCTTTATCTCTTCAATTTCGTTATAGCCAAATTCCGCAAGTCTCCTTTTCGCCTCTTCCTCTGATAACCCGTCTGCTGAGGTAACGAGACTCTGGAAGACTTCATCTATTGAAAGGCTATTTATCTTCATGCCTTGGATTGAGGATTATTAAATCACATAGTGTTTCTCTTAAAACCACTTCTACGGGGTTGCCTTTGAATATTGAACTCAGCAGACTTCTTTTGCTTGACCCCATGATAACGAGGTCAAATCTTTTTGCAGCAGCCTCGGTTGTTATGCTCCTCCCCGCCCTGCCGGGCGAGAGCCTGCCTTCATGCTCTATGCTGTATTTTTCAAGATATCTCATAAAACCGGCAATGTCATCCGGAAGTCTTTTTCCCCATTCAAGCGGGGTCAGGTGTACCTCGCCGTGAAAGAATTTTGTTATGGGTTTCGTCGCGTGAAAGATAAATACCTTTGAATCGCAGCACTCTGCCATCTTTGCGGTGAAATATGCCCTTTCCCTTACATGGTCTATCCTCGCCTTCAGGGGCACAAGTATCTTACGAGGATGGATCCTTCCCATATGAACAACCCTCACAAGCGCTACAGAGCAAGGAAGGTTCAGTGAAAGACGCCTTGCAATAGTGCCTGCATAGAACCTCTTCTCAACATCCTCCCTCCTTGTAGAGGCAAAAACAATATTTATTTTTTCGTGTCTTACGATCTTTTCGATCTCTTTTACAGGTTCTCCGGTCTCTGTTATGCTTTCGGCCTGGATATCTGCCTTCTCTGCCTCGATGAACAACCTCTTCATGGCATCTTCAGCCCTATTGAAGTCCGACTGCGAAAGGCCTTTTTCTGCTATAAAGCAGAGAGAGAACTTCGCCCCGCATGCCTTTGCAAGCTTCAGCGCATATCTTGCCGATATCTCGGAGTTCAGGTGTTCGTTTACTGCGGCAAGTATTTTTGAGTACATGATTAATTTCAGGATATCACAGAAGCCGGGGAAATCAAACCAGGTAATTAGTGTCTGTCTATAAATTCAGGATTTGTCATTCTCAGGCTTGATCGGTTTCGAACACTTCAAGGTACAAACGAATATGAAAATACCATATTACCCCACTTTGGAAAAGGGGGATGAAGGGGGATTTTAAGAAAAAATGTTTTTAATGTCTCATTCATAAAATCTCCCCTAACCCCTCTTTGCCAAAGAGGGGTTTTTCGGGTCAATGACGGCAAGAGAGTACAAAGACAATTTATGGACAGACATTTCTCAATCTGTTTTTCAGATTTGTATATCTCAGTTGCGGTTTGTTGTTTTTTATCGCAATCGCAAGGGCCTTTTTTGTGCCTATGATCACGACCAGTTTTTTCCCCCTTGTAATCGCGGTATAAAGCAGGTTCCGCTGAAGGAGCATATAGTGCTGGGTCAGGAGCGGCAGGACAACAGCAGGGTATTCGCTGCCCTGTGACTTGTGCACGGATACTGCATAGGCAAGTATGATCTCATCTAAGTCGGTAAAATCGTATGCAATAAGTCTTCCGTCATAGTCGACAATCACTTCCTGTTCTTCCCTGTTTATCGTGGCTATTCTCCCTATGTCGCCGTTATAGATATCCTTGTCATAATTGTTCCTTATCTGCATAACCTTGTCGCCTTTTTTAAAAACCTTTCCGCCTCTGGCAAGCTCATCTGCCGAATGGTTCAGATGTCCCTGCAGTTCGGCATTAAGATTCGACGCGCCCACAATCCCCCTGTGCATAGGGGTCAGGACCTGTATGTCATTGACCGGATCATAACCGAATTTATCGGGTATCCTGTTTTTGCACATATTCAGAATCATAGAGGAAACCTTTTCAGGCTCTTCAAGCTCGAAGAAATAGAAATCCTGCGTTTTATCCCTGTCTGATGTCAGGACCGGGAATTCACCCCTGTTTATCTTGTGGGCGTTAACGATGATAAGGCTTTCTCTTGACTGCCTGAATATCTCGTTCAGTTTTACAGTCGGGATAGTCTGAGAATCAATTATATCTTTAAGAACATTCCCTGCCCCCACAGAAGGCAGCTGGTCAACATCCCCGACCAGGATCAGGGTTGCGCTTTCGGGAACTGCCTTAAGCAGATGATACATCAGGATTGTATCCACCATCGAGGCCTCATCTATCACTATCAGGTCTGAATCGAGCCTGTCCCCCTCATTTTTTTTAAACCCGCCGTTTTTCGGGCTGTACTCAAGCAGCCTGTGGATTGTCTTTGCCTCATAACCGGTTGCCTCTGACATCCGCTTGGCTGCCCTTCCTGTGGGAGCGGCAAGCATCACGCCCTGACCTGACCTCCTGTATATCCTGATTATCGCATTGATAATGGTTGTCTTCCCCGTGCCTGGCCCGCCTGTGATGACCATTATTTTTCTATCCAGTGATTCCCTTATCGCTTTTATCTGATTGTCGGCAAGGACGATGTTCAACTCCTTTTGAACCAGCTCAATGGTCTTGTCTTTATCAAACCTGATAAGGTTTTTAGGTGCATGCAGTATTGTCTTGACGTATTTGGCGATCCCGACCTCTGAGATATAAAATTCCGCGAGGTATATAGATCCATCCTCGATAACAATCCTTTTTTCTGATGCGATATTTTTCAGTGCATTGATAATAACTTCACTGTCAATATCGAGTATCTTTCTGCATTCATCGATTAGAGGCTCATAGGGATAAAAGACATGTCCTTCTTCGGAGAGCTTTCTCAGCACATAAAGAATCCCTGCCTCGGCCCTTATCTGCGAGTCCTTTGGTATCCCAAGTTTTCCTGCTATCTTGTCGGCAGTAAGAAAGCCTACCCCGAATATATCGGTTGCAAGTCTGTAAGGATTTTCCTTTACAACCTTTATGGATTCCCTGCCGTATTGTCTGAATATTTTTGCTGCATATGCAGAGCTTACCTCATGTCCCTGCAGAAAGAGCATCACATCCCGGATGTCCTTCTGTTCTGACCAGGCGGTCTTTATCATCTCAATCCTTTTTTCCCCTATCCCCTCAACCTCTCTGAGCCTCCCGATGTCCGTCTCTATGATATCAAGCGTCCCGACCCCGAATTTACCCACAAGCCGCTTTGCCATCACAGGGCCAATTCCTTTTATAAGGCCTGAACCAAGATACCTTTCGATCCCCTTTACAGTTGCAGGCACAACTGTTTCATATGAGGCTATTTTGAATTGTTCGCCATATTTTGGGTGGATGTCCCATGTGCCTTTGAGTTTCAAGACCTCTCCGGGAGATACTGAGATGAGATTTCCGACTATAGTGACAAGGTGTTTCTGCCCCTGCACCTTCAGCTTTGCGATCGTGTAGTGGTTTTCTTCGTTGAAATAAGTGATGCGTTCCAGTTGTCCCTGAAGCTCGATAAGCATGGTCTATTCTACATATGAAGAAAACAAATGAAAATTTATTTCTCTTTTATATCGTAAATCTTGATCTTATACCCGATCTGCCTTGGCGTAATGCCGAGCAGTCTTGCTGCCTTTGCCTGATTCCATCCTGTCTTATTAAGCGCATCAAGGATGTTGGTCTTTTCAATATCCCTGATAGCCGATGGAAGCGCATCCTTCATCTGGACCGGGTATCTTGACCTGGCAGACTGTTCTCTCATGTTCAGAGGAAGATCAGCCGTGCCTATAACTTTTCCTCCTGACATGACCACAAGCCTTTCTATTGTATTTTCAAGCTCCCTCACATTGCCGGGCCAATCATAATCCATAAATACACCCAGGACTTCAGGCGTTATCTTTACGGATCTATTATTCTCCTCATTATATTTCTTAAGGAAATGTTCAACGAGCACAGGTATATCAACTCTCCTTTCACGGAGGGGAGGCAGGTAAACAGGCACAACATTCAGCCTGTAGTAGAGGTCCTCCCTGAACTTCTCCCTTGAAACAAGCTCTTCCAGGTTCCTGCTTGTTGCGGCAATCAGCCTCAGGTTGACCTTCATGGTCTTTTCGCCGCCTACCCTCTCGAATTCCTTTTCCTGCAGGACCCTCAATATCTTTGGCTGGAGGGTTATCGGCAGGTCTCCGATTTCATCAAGGAATATAGTGCCTCCATCTGCGAGTTCGAACCTTCCTTTTCTCATTGATATCGCACCTGTGAATGCGCCTTTTTCATGTCCGAAGAGTTCTGATTCGAGAAGCCCCTCAGGAATAGAAGCGCAGTTGAATTTTACAAATGGCCCTTTTGACCTCGGGCTCATGTAATGGATAGCCTTTGCGATCAGTTCCTTGCCGGTGCCGCTTTCACCCCGCAGCAGGACATTGGCCCTTGAAGGAGCAACCCGATGAACGGATTCAAAGACCTCCTGCATGCTGTCAGACTGTCCGATTATATTTTCAATGCGGTATTTTCCCTTCAGCTGCTGCCTGAGGTTCTCCTTCTCCTCTATAAAGGCCTCTCTCTCTTTTTCGATCTCCAGATGAAGCTTCACGGATTGCGCAATTAATGAGGCGATGATCTTCAACAACCTGAGGTCTTCCTCAAAGGTTATCCCCTTTGAACTGAAAAGCCTGTCAACGCTCAATACTCCAAGCACCTCATTTTTGAACTTGATAGGGACACAGAGAAAGGCTATGTTCTCCTTCTTAAGCATCTTCCTTACGCCGGTTCTGTTCAGAAACAGGGGTTCATCCCCGATATTCGGGATAACTATGGGGGAGCCGAGTTTTGCGACCCTTCCGATTATACCTTCTCCGAGCTTATACCTGCCCCTCCTGATCTCCTCCTCCGACATCCCGTGTGCGGCAATGATGGATACCTCACTGTCGCTCCTGAGCGCTACTGTTCCCCTCTTCATATCGAGATATTCCGAGAGTATTCTCATTACTCCCCTGAAGTTTGACCTGAGATTAAGAGATGAACCGAGGAGTTTGCTTATCTCGTAAAGCGCGCTTAATTCAATAGTTTTGTGATCTTTAGACATATATGAACAATTATATACTATTATCCGCCTGTTTGGTTGTCTTATCTCCCCTTTACCAAACTACCGTGCTTCCGCATTTCGAACTTCTGCCCCTGTACCTTCAGCTTGGCGATCGTGTAGTGGTTTTCTTCGTTGAAATAAGTAATGAAGGGGAACAGGGCAAACCTGTCCCCCTTTTGTTATGCTGTGTTTATGCCGTATTTCAGAACCGGAACTGGAGCATCGCAGTCAACGTATTGAAATCCTTGCTGTTGTCATCCTCCTGATCGAAATCGGTATGAGAGTACTCCAAGGTTACTCTCAGGTCCTGTCCTTTTATAAAATAGTTGATGCCGCCCCCGTACCACTTCAGGTCCTGATCGAAGATGTTCAGTAGCTGCGCATATTTCCAGTCCTCATAACGGCCATAGACCTGGAGTTCACCCGGACCGACCTTCATGGGAAAAAGATATCCCGCCTTTGCATACCAGCCGTTCCTCTCTCCATAAATATCTATGCTGCGACTGTCGGGATCTCCCCCGAGATAGGCATCGTCAAAGTCGGTCTTTAGGTATGCGCCCGATATTGTGAACGTACCTGCGCTCGTCGGATACTCGAAAAATCCGTCAACAGTCCATGCCTTGTAATCCTTCGGGAGTGTTTTTGCCGCGACATTGGCATAGACTGCATCAGGCTCGATCTGGTAGCCTGCACCAAAGGTGAGCACTTTTTTCTTGCCGAGGTATGTCCCCAAGTAGATTATGGAATACTCAGGCTCCAGAAGAGAAACATGCAGCCTGGCTGTGTAGCGGAATGAACTATCGGGATCATTGCCGTCGTGAAAACCCCTCATGACCGCTAAGCGGTACTGCAGTTTTGCATCAAGAAAATTCCCCCATGCCACAACCCCGTAGTCGCGGCTGAGGCGGGGCAGAGGAGTATAAATGAAAAGCGAACGATCCATGCTTAGCGGATCAAAGCACCCCTCGTTGTTCTCCCTCGTAAGCATGTCCTTCGTCAGGCCGGCTCTAAGCCTGAAGGCATCCGTGAAGTCGCCAATGAAAAAAGCGTCGATCACATCCAGCTCGTCATCGCCCTTATCAGACACGAACAGATCGTTTATCTTTCTTGCGCTCCTGTGATTAAGGGCAAAGTAAAAGCCGTACTTATCTCCTGCCATTCCGCGGAACATAAGCCTGTTTCTCTTGAAATAAATATCAGAGGTTCTGTCATCGTTATCCGAACCTGAGCCTGTATCCCGCGTCTGGAGATAGAGCTGTGACGCGAAATCGATCCCCAGAAATGCGTTATCACCAAAGTTAATAGTAGGGCCTGCCTGCGCCGGATGCAGACCGGCACATAACAGAAAAAACAGCACATAGGCCGTAAATCCAAATCTTTTAATAGTGTGCATAATCTGTTCCTCCTTTCAATACCATGAAGACACTAATCGAATCCTCAGCACCCGCAGCCGGGCGGGCTGGGGTAACGCAGCCGGGAAGGCGGGCGAACTTTCTGACCGTTTCCCTTCTGTTCGCCGTTTCCACTGTTTTCAGGGGGCTGCCTGTACCATTCATCACCGATCGACTGGATGCCTTTTCTGTCATGAAACTCCTGCTCGCTGCTCCGCTGCTGCTGGTCGGGTTCCTCGTGTATCGGCAGCGTATAGTTACGGTTCACCCCCGAACACGCAGCGAGTGCGAATACCGCCAATAAAAGCACGGGCACGATCAGGCCCATTCTCCGGGCATGCTTATAATTAATATCCCGGCGCAATGGGTTTATTGCCGCTGCCAGTTCCGCATGCCGTGGAATCTGAAACATTCACCATATCAGCGCGCAACGCGTATGAGTTTGCATTTAAGAGCTTCTCCACGGTCTTGCCTGCTTCCTTGTTGTATGTAATAGCCTCGGAACGGGAAGAAGTATTAGTCTTCCACGGGGAATCCGACTTCAGCGCACCGTCATAGGATTCATCCGCCATCTGCCCCCATTCTATCCATGCGCCATCGTAGAGCTTGACAGGATAGCCCAATATGCCATCGAGTACTAAGAAGGTAATAGCGCCGCGGTAAGATGTACGGCAATACGGATAGCTTGTTTTGCTCCCGTTGATGCCGAGGGCGGTGAACTTTTCCGTCAGGGTCTGTTTTGAAAGTATCTGGGTATTGGTATTTCCGTTAATAAGTTCGGTGTAATTCTGGTTGATCGCTGTTCTGATATGTCCCTCGAAGGCGACGAAGTCAGTGCCACCCGGCCCCTTGGTGCTGCCTGCAACACCGTTATACTCGTTGGGAGACCTGGAGTCCAGAACCACAGTGTTGAGATCATTGTCTTCAGCGACAACTATCATTTCAGCCAGGGGAGCCCTGACGCTCGTGTCCTGCGCTAACAGGCAGACGCTGTATGTTGAAGGAGTGGGTGCAAGGGTTGGCTCAGTGGAAAGAGGAAAGCTTGCCTTGTAAACTGCCTTGCTCCCGTCAAGCACTTTGAGACGCTCTTTTGGGAAACCCCAGTACCGGAAGTTAAAATAAGCCCGGGACAGAGACATAAGACTCCCGCCGCCGTCTTCGGTAGTAAAGACAATAACTGTCCTCTCGTCAATCCCTGTCCTCTGAATCAGGGTATTCATCTGCGATTGGGTAGCGACCATTGATATGGTATCGCCCACACCATCATTCCTTTTTGCGGCAAGATCGGTAGCGGTGTCGAGAAGATACGAGCCTGGCACATGACCGGCATTGTACTTATCTGCAGTGGTCACATCGAGAATAACCATTTTGTTATAGCCCCGGGCGTCTGTTCCATATCCGTTGGTTGCCCATAAATTTAAAGTCGCAGCGGAAACCATCACAGATGGCGGCTTTGCCTGGGGATTATCGTACCCGCCTCCGCCGCAACTGCTGAAAGACAGACAGACCACTACCAAAAGTATCAATGCAAAGTGAAGCGACAACTTATTTTTACGTAAGTACATCTTGATACCTCCTTCCTGATTCCTGGAAATATAAGTACAATAACTTCTTCTATTTAGTCTTTTCACCCCCTTCCTTTGTTTCTATTCCACTAAATAAATTAAGAGAACGGAAATTGATATAAGCCGGGAGATGTTTCGGAATGATCCGATGGATGTGGTGTTTTTGTCGTCTAAAATCTATCATTTGTTTATTATCTAAATAAATCTTAAACTTATAGACCATACAAACAAAAAAATGGCATTTGATCTTGTCTTGCCCAGTTTTTTAATGCTTTGTTTCATTCTTCCTGAAACTGTAGCTTCTCAGCTTTCTAACACCTTCTGCCGGGTCCGAGAAGAGCAAAACCATCACTTTTGTAATATCTTTTTTAAAGATACTCCCATCCCGATGGAAATATCAAGATGAATATCTTATTCTAAATTCACCTTATAATCAGCTATTTAGATGTCGGACCGAATCTTAAATATGCTCCGCCAAGGGTCGGCAAAAAGCTTTCCGGGACGGTAAAACAGATATCTGAATCCTGCCCAGTCTTTTTTGAGATAGGATCACAGGGACGATAACGGAAATTATTGAAGAATAAGGGTTATCCCTGCCTTTCTTAAGAACAGATTCCTATATGAAATAGGAACTTCTTCCAATTGTTTAAGTGCCATGTTTGAGTTAACCTATAATCAAGAAAACGAAAGAAAGAGAAAAGGAGGGTAAGACAATGTTAAAGGAAAGAGGAGGAAATAAGGTAGGGAAAGGGACATACTGGAACTTCAACACCGGCGAGAGGATCGACATCAGCCAGGAGGGAGTGCTTCCGGGAGACAGCAGGACAACATACTTCAGGCTTCCTGCAACAGGCATACTTTTGCTGGGTCCGATACTGGGACTTCTGTATGCAGCGTTTCTGCCGTTCATAGGGATAGCGATGCTTGTGAAGGTAGTAATGCAGAAGGTAGCCGGAGGGGCCTTCAGCTCAGCCAGGACAACCGCATCCTTTGGATGGAGGCCGAGCGAGTCCTATCTTGCAGGCAAGAAGAAAGGTAAAGAAAAAACAGAGGATAAAACAGAAGGGGAATCAGGAAAGACAGATAAATAGCAAAAACTATAAATATATCCGGACAAAAAAAAGTCTCGATCCTCGAGACTTTTTTTTGTCCGGATGAACCTTACCTTGATTTAAATCCCGGACATCCCTCAAAACCGTAACACCTTGCCTTCTTCCTCAAGACACAATCCTTGTTAATGCATATTGTAACACTGTCACCATATGCCCTGTGAGTCTTTCCTGGTTTATCCTTTGCAGGAGGTTTTTTTGCTTTCATCTAAAAGATTAGCACCCTTAATACATACTTAAAGCTTGTATGTAATCAATATATAATAATATAATTAATACCTGTTAATGGACAATAAAACAGAACAGGCTGCATTTCTTCAATATGAAAACAGTGAAAGGACATATTTTGGCAAACCCTGATCTGCCGGATAAAGTAGACAGTACGATCAAAAAGCACTCAATGCTTGCAGGTAGTGAAACCGTCCTTGTCGGGCTTTCAGGCGGGACTGACTCCGTATGTCTGCTTACGCTTTTAAACCGGTTAAAAGACGAGTATAAACTTGAACTTCATGCCATTTACATCGACCACGGTCTCAGGCCTGAAGAAATCCCCGGCGAGATAGAGTTCTGTAAAAACCTTTGTGAAAACCTCAAAATCCATTTTATAACCAAATCTATAGATGTTACCTCATATGCCAAGGAACATAGCCTTAACAAACAGGAGGCGGCGAGGGAATTAAGGTATAAGGCGTTTGAAGAGGCCGGCATTGAAACCAATGCAAGCAAGATCGCCCTTGCCCACAATGCGGACGACCAGGCAGAGACTTTTTTTATGCGGACCCTGAGGGGTTCGGGACAGAAAGGGCTTTCAGGCATCCCCCCTGTACGAGGGAAAATCATCAGACCCTTAATTGAGATTGAAAGGGATGAGATAGAAAATTTTCTTGCCGATGCTTCGCAGTCATACATAACCGATTCGTCCAATCTCAAAAAGGATTACTTCAGGAACTGGCTCAGACTTTCGGTTTTGCCTGAATTCAAGAAAAAAAATCCTGAACTGATCAGAACTATAAGCAGGATCAGTGACATCATGCGAGAGGAGGATAATTATCTCGAATTGATCGTCACAAAGACCTTGATGAAACTGATCCCGAAAAAAACGGACAGCACAATCGAGCTTTTCCTTGTGCCTCTCGAAACAATGGACAGGGTTATTTTAAGGAGGGTCTTAAGGAGGGCGATAGATGCCGTGAAGGGGCTGCGAGGGATTAATTTTGTCCATATCGAGGATATCATCTCTTTGATAAAAAAAGGGGACTCAGGCGACAGGCTGTATCTTCCAAAAGGCATAAGGGTGATTAAAGGTTATGCGACCTTAATCCTGACGTCCGAACGGCCCGCGATACTCGGCAGATACAGGCTCGATATCCCTGGAGAGGCTGTTCTAAGAGAAGCAGGGATATTGATCCGGGCCTCCCTGCTCGATAGTCACGAGAGCGAAGTCGGCACCGAGGGTAGAGAAACGTTTTTTTTAGATGCCGATACAATAAAAACAGCCCTCACTATAAGGTCAAGAGAGGCCGGAGATTTTTTTTATCCCGCAGGTTTCGGCAAGAGGAAAAAGCTTCAGGATTTCTTTGTCGACGAAAAGGTCCCGAGGGATGAAAGGGACGCAATACCGATCGTCCTTTCAGGGGATGATATCGTCTGGATTGCAGGTTACAGGGCTGATGAGAGGTTCAAGGTCACGGATTTAACAAAAAAGATTTTGATGCTTGAGATAAAAATCGCGAGGTAGGAGGATAATATTTAAATATGGTTAGAGTCAGATTTGCGCCAAGTCCTACAGGTCATCTGCATATCGGAGGGGCAAGGACCGCTCTTTTTAACTATCTCTTTGCGCGACATAATAACGGCAAATTCATCCTCAGGATCGAGGACACTGACAGGACGCGCTCTACAGATGAATACATAGAGGCGATCATAGAGGGAATGAAGTGGCTGGGTCTCGAATGGGACGAGGGACCTTTCAGACAAACAGACAGGTTCGATGTATACAAGGACTATGTCGATAAACTTCTGAAACAAGGCAAGGCATATTACTGTTACTGCACACCTGAAGAGCTTGAGCAGAGAAGGCAGGAAGCCCTTGGTCAGGGCAAATCCCCAAAATACGACGGGAGGTGCAGAAATATAGTCCAGGAGTTCGAGGGTTCAAAGGTTCGAAATGCCGCGGTGAGATTCAGAATGCCGCAGGAGGGGCAAACCATTGTTGATGACTTGATAAGGGGCAAGGTTATTTTTGAGAACGACCTGCTTGACGACCTGATCATACTGCGTTCTGACGGGACACCTACATATAATTTCACAGTTGTTGTCGATGATGTGGATATGGATATTACGCATGTAATACGCGGAGACGACCATCTTAATAACACGCCGAAGCAGATGCATATATATAAGGCCCTCGGACATGAAACTCCTCTGTTTGCGCATCTTCCGATGATACTCGGCGCTGACAAGACAAGGCTTTCGAAAAGGCACGGGGCAACGTCTGTTATGGCTTACAAAGAAATGGGTTATCTTCCTGATGCATTGGTGAATTATCTTGTAAGGCTTGGATGGTCTTGCGGAGACCAGGAGGTATTCACAAGGGAAGAGCTTATAAAGTATTTTTCGTTCGAAAACGTTGGAAAAGCAGCAGCGGTCTTCAACCCTGAAAAGCTTTTATGGCTTAACAGCCAGTATATTATTAAATCAAATCCTGAAGAACTGGGAGAGCTTGTGATGCTGTTTCTTGAAAATGCAGGCATAATTCAGAAGGGACAGGATATTGACAGAAAATGGCTTTCAAGGGCGATCGAAACACTTCAGGAGCGCGCAAAAACGCTCGTTGAGCTTGCGAATTCCCTAAGATATTATATTGCAGAAGATGTTCAATATGACGCAAAGGCAAAGGCAAAGTTCCTGAATGAAAAATCGAAAGATCTCCTTGCTGAGCTGAAGGAAAACCTTATATCTCTTACGGATTTCTCAACAGCAGAACTTGAGAAGGTCTTCAAATCAATAATCGAAAAGTATAATGTCAAACTCGGAGCGCTTGCCCAGCCTGTCCGTGTCGCAATGACAGGCGGAACTGAAAGCCCGGGGATATTCGAGGTGCTTGAGATAGTGGGGAAAGAGAAGACTATTAAGAGGCTTGAGAAGGCTATAGCGACGATTGCAACTGTTCAACCATAAAGTTCTATAAAACCTGTTTGGAATCATACTGAAACACCGGGAGAAGATTAACCCGGAAAATGCAATTATTGCAGGGACACGCTCCAAAAAACTTTATAATGTCGCAATTTGGATACTTATGAAATCGAACGTCTTTCATGAAAATATGATGTCCTTTTGAGTGTCAGACGTCTTGCAAGGGTGGCGCAGATAAAGATTTTTTTCCACATATCCCTGCAAATTTTTATTTTGGAATGTATTTTTAGGGTTAAGCATCTCTGATGAGCATAATCTTTTGCCAGATTTTTTGTGATAGGCCTGTAGTCAGCACCTCAAGCTCATTCACGGCATTTACAGTTTGAGGGTCGTTATAATCTTGTATATATAAGAATCCTACCTTGCTTATGAAGGAGAGCATTTCAGAGCAGTAGTCAAGATATCGGGATAATTCAAATGGCGTCATCTTCCGCTTTGGGCTATGTTCGGTAGCCTCCCATGTGCCTGTGGCTGCTTTAGGATCTTTGGTTAATTGGTGCATATCAATTATGTGTGCGATGAATCTCAACCCGTTAATCTCAGTGATTATCTTTTTTCTTTTGATTCTATTTTCAAGAGATAAAAGAAATATCACAGCAGCGCCTATAAGAATGATCTCATTCAGTGCCGCCTCTGAAATCTGAATTAATTGGCCAAACACCACGTTTTCGAAATCAACATTTAATGACATCACAGCATAAACCAGCGCAAAGAACACGATCATTACAAACAGGAAGGTGATAAGACGGGCCCGCCAATTAGGTCTGGCTATATTCCCAATGTTAATCTCGGCCTGTCTTGCAACTTTGAGGAGATTCTCACAGACATTCAACAGACCCGACCCGGGAAACCTCTCGCCTATTCTTAAACAAAGCCTTTCAATGCTGCCCGTCAGTTTTTCATGTTCCAGGTAAAACTTCTGCACGTAAATCTCCATTGTGATTAATCAGTCATTAGTCAAAACATCCCTGTCTTTTCTCAGAAATGATGGCGGCTCTTCATCCTGCAGGGTGACATCGGTCAGATATCCGAGATCGTTCATTGTTTTCTCTGTCTGCATGACTGAAGAAGATACAATATCAATTTCATTAGAGACGTATTGGGGG
>JAKAKQ010000396.1 GCA_021813425.1 Nitrospirota bacterium | reverse complement strand
TAATGATCGGTCCGACCGGCGTGGGTAAGACAGAGATAGCAAGAAGGCTGTCCAAACTCGCCAATGCTCCTTTTCTGAAGATCGAGGCATCGAAGTTTACTGAGGTCGGATATGTCGGTCGTGATGTTGAATCAATGATAAGGGACCTTACTGAAATAGCGGTGAATATGGTAAAAATCGAACACCTCGAGACAATAAGGGAAAAGGCAAAACACCTTGCTGAGGAAAGACTGCTCGATCTCTTGCTGCCGCAGCCGAGGACGCTGAGGACCGCTGAGGTGGATGATCTGGAAAGAGAAAAGAACAGGGAGACGAGGGAGAGGCTCAGAGAGCAGTTGAGAAGCGGAAAACTTGATTCAAGATACGTTGATATAGAAGTTAGGGAAAAAGTGATGCCGTTTGGCGTAATATCGAATGCAGGACTTGAGGAGATAGAGATAAACCTGAAGTCAATGCTCGGGAATTTTTTACCTGAGAAGGCAAAAAGGAAGAAAGTGAAGATACCCGAGGCGCTGGTAATACTTGAGCAGGAAGAATCGAACAAGCTGATCGACATGGACAAGATTGCCCAGGAGGCTGTTGAAAGGACTGAACAGGCCGGCATAGTCTTTATTGATGAGATAGATAAGATAGCAGCCAAGGGGCATGCCCACGGTCCGGATGTTTCAAGGGAAGGCGTTCAGCGTGATCTCCTGCCGATTGTCGAGGGATCGACAGTTACAACAAAACATGGACCGGTTAAAACAGAACATATACTCTTCATAGCGGCCGGGGCTTTTCATATGACTAAACCTTCTGACCTTATACCCGAACTTCAGGGAAGGTTCCCGATAAGGGTTGAACTCGATGCGCTTGGCAAGGAAGATTTTATCAGGATTTTGACAGAACCATATAACGCTCTGATTAAGCAGTACACAGCCTTGCTTGCAACTGAGGATGTTGAACTCGCATTTTCAGAAGATTCTATTGACGAGATATCAGAGATTGCTGCCGGTGTAAACGACAAGACAGAGAACATAGGCGCAAGAAGGCTTCATACCATACTCGAAAAGCTCCTCGAAGACATATCATTCGAGGCGCCCGAAAAGAAGAACGGAAAACTGAGCATCGACAGGAGATATGTGAGTGAAAAGCTGAGTGATATTGTCAAGGACGAGGACCTGAGCAGGTATATACTGTAAAAGTCACGAGATAGTTTTCTCAGTATGTCATGCCCGAAGTTTTTTCACCTCGGCGAATCGACGGGGCGATAGTCGGGCATCCAGTCCCTAAAGCTTTCGGGATAAAACTACTGGATTCCCGCTAACTATTACGTCGGCAATTAAATACTTGAATGATGTCATTCTGAGCAGAGCGAAGAATCTTGTATTTTTAGTCGTTGCGAGATCCTTCACGGAGCCTGTCCTGAGCGAGGTTCTTCGGTTGCTTCGCTTTCTCATACTTGTTCTGAGCGGAGTTTATCCTGAGAGAGAAAAGGAGATTCTTCACTCTGTTCAGAATGACAAACGAAGGGCTCAGAATGACGAGAAGCGAAGGGCTCAGGATGACCATTTTACTTGCCGGGTTAATGAATGCGGGAATGACGGACGAGATGACACATAATATTATGAGATAGTTAATAAGAGTAATGAGTGGAAAGTAACAAACAACCGGATTTCGGATCCCTTAATAAGATAATCTATATATTGTTTATCTTTATTCTTTTACTTTTTTCCTGTTCAACAGTACGTCACGAAGTCCATCCAAAGATATCAGATGAAAAAACATTTGCGGTTGCATCGTGGTATGGCCAGGATTTTCACGGGAGGCCGACCTCATCGGGGGAGATCTTCAATATGCATTCAAATACATGCGCGCATAAGGAATATCCGTTCGGTACCAGGCTAAAAGTCACCAACGTATCGAACAAAAAGACAGTGGAATGCGTTGTTAATGACCGGGGGCCGTTTATCGAAGGCAGGGATGTTGACCTTTCATATGCTGCCGCAAAGGAGATCGGGCTTATAGGACCGGGCACATCAAAAGTCTTTCTTGAGGTAAACGGCAGGGACGATTCGTATATCAAAAAGGCAAGGGTGCAGGCAAGCGAAAGGATAGGGCCTTTTGCGATACAGATGGGTTCATTTACTGAAAGTATTAACGCTGTTAGGCTTAAGAGAGCGCTCAATCTCAAATTCAGCAATGTGTATATTCAGGAGGTTGAAATAAAGGGGACAACCTTCTATAGGGTAAGAATTGGGAATTTCGATAATTTCAATAACGCGGTTTCGATAGCCGATCAACTTGGCCAGGAAGGCTACCAGACGATCGTTATGAAGGCCGATGTCAAGATTTAAAGCCTTTGACATAAATTTATAGTTATGATAATTTAATACCGGCGATGGAGTTCGCCGATGGCTCCACAGAAAAATTGGCGGAGCAAACCGTCCCTTTCTGTTAGGGAATGATGACTCCTACGACCCCCTCTAATTTCCCCCTTGCTAAGGGGGAGGCGAGGTGGGGGGTGGTAGGAGTTTTTTATTATTCACTCCTGCCAATAAAGTTAGGAGGATAAGATTGAATGGAGAACCAGTGGCTGCAGGCGGCTTTATGGATGGGGCTTGCACTTGTTGCAACCCTTCTTTCTCTCAGGATCGCCATATCCATTGCCCTGCTTGAGATAATTGTAGGAGTAATCGGAGGCAATTTTCTCCCGCTTCAAAGAACTGAATGGGTAAACTTTCTTGCAGGTTTTGGAAGTATCCTTCTTACTTTCCTTGCAGGCGCGGAGGTTGAGCCGGAAATTCTCAGAAAAAGATTCAAAGAGAGTTTCGGGATCGGATTCCTAAGTTTTTTGATGCCTTTTCTTGGCGCAATGGCATATGCATATTACATTGCCGGATGGACTTTCCCTCAATCAGCTATTGCAGGGATTTCCCTTTCTACGACTTCAGTTGCAGTTGTTTATGCCGTGATGATAGAGACAGGTTACAATGAGACTGAACTCGGCAAACTTATACTTGCGGCATGTTTTATAACAGACCTCGGCACTGTAGTTGCCCTCGGCATCTTCTTCGCAAACTATGACTGGCATCTAATATTATTCATGATTGTGACTGCCGCTACTTTGCTTGTATTACCTAAATTTACACCGTGGTTTTTCAGAAAGGTCGGCAGCCGCATAAGTGAACCCGAGACAAAATTCATCTTCTTTTTGCTTTTTGGACTCGGCGCCCTTGCATTGACGGCAAAGAGCGAAGCTGTTTTGCCTGCATATCTTGTAGGAATGGTGCTGGCCCCGTTCTTTCTTTCAAACAGGACATTGAGCCACAGGATGCGTGTAACTGCATTTACGATACTGACTCCATTTTATTTTCTTAAGGCCGGATCTTTGGTCAAACTTTCTGTTTTATGGCATGGCGTGTTTTTAATCGGGATTTTTCTTGCCGTAAAAATTATTGCAAAATTCACAGGAGTACTGCCGATGACAAAGATATTCGGATTTGGGAAAAAAGAAGGGATGTATACAACGCTTCTCATGTCAACAGGTCTTACATTCGGCACAATCTCAGCCCTTTTCGGACTGACAAATAAAATCATCGATCAGGAACAATATACAATCCTTGTCACTGCTGTTATACTTTCGGCAGTGGTGCCGACAATAATAGCACAGAAATGGTTTCAGCCGGATATATCAAGAGACTCGAAATTGAATTGAAATATTTTTAGAAAATCTCCCCTCGCCCCTCTTTTCTAAAGAGGGGTTAAAATCCTCCTTTTGGCAAAGGGAGGTCAGGAGGGATTTTAAAAAAAAGGAGGACAATGATGTTTAGAAAAATACTAATAGCAAACGATGGTTCAACTGGCGCAAGGCTGGCCTTGAAGGTTGCAATAGACCTTGCAAAGAGATATAACGCTGAGCTTCACAGCATATCCGTGGAAGAAGGTGTTCCTCATTATGCGGCGACGATCGGAGAGGTTGATGAGTATAAGAAAGAAGCAAATGGGTATTTTAAAAAAATAAATGATGAAGCAGTTGAGATGGCAAAAAAAGAAGGGTTTGAACTTCATACAAAGGTTCTTGCGGGTCATGAGGTCGAAGCAATAGTTAATTATGCAAGGGAAGGAGAATTTGACCTCCTTGTCATAGGTTTTATGGGACATTCAAAGATATTTGGAAGGATATGGGGTTCAACCTCACAAAATCTGACAAAGCTTGCCCCTTGCACAGTGGTGGTGGTAAAATAAATCGATATTTGCGGTTATGATATAATGAACACAAAGGTAGTGGTGTCAAATAATGCAAAAACCTAAATCAGAGGCCGTCAGGTATTTTGAGAATGCAAAGGAATTATTGCGCAAATCCCCGATTGAAGGCGACAGGTATGAAGATATTAAATATATACAGGAAGCTTGCGGGACCGCTTACCTTGCAATCTTAAAGGCAATAGATGCTTATCTCTTAAAAAGAGGCGTCAGCCAGAAAGACCTTCCCCAGTCTGTTGAGGGTTACAGAGAGATGATAAGAAAATACCTGACCCCTTACAATGGCAAACTCACAAGAGAATTTGAGAAGCTTTATAAAGAACTCCATATAGCAGGGTATTACAGGGGACTTATAGAAGACGTTAATGCCTTAAAGGATATTTTTAAATCTGCAAAAGCATTTATCGATAAAGTTAAGGTTTAGATAAGAAAAAGGCGATGGAGTTCGCCGCTAACTGTTCTTTGCCTCAGGCTTAGAACTGATAACTCCTACCACCCACAACTCGCCTCCCCGTTAGCAAGGGGGAGATTAGAGGGGGTCGTAGGAGTTTTTTATTATATGCAGGAGGAGGTGGCAAGAATGCCGGAAACGTATTCTGCAATATCTTCATACTCGCATTTAAAAGGCGAGCTTTTAAGAAGTATCGATGAAATGCTCGCCGTGGAGAGCGTCCGGGGCTGCCCGTGCGAAGATCTCCGCGAAAAGATAGAAACGAATACCTTTAACCTTGTAGTGGTAGGCCAGTTCAAGAGGGGCAAGACGAGTCTTATCAATGCCCTTCTCGGGGCCGACATTCTTCCTGTGTCGGTTGTCCCGCTCACCTCCATCGTCACCGTCATGAAATACGGAGAAGCGCTCAGGATCATGGTATATCTTAACGACGGCAGGATCTCAGAGATTAAATCCCAAAGTCTTTCCGAATACGTCACCGAAAAAGGAAACCCGAAAAATGACAAAGACGTAAGTGAGGTTGTTATCACTTATCCGTCGACCTACCTCAGAGATGGCGTGCAGATAATCGACACGCCCGGCGTAGGTTCCGTTTACGAGCACAATACGGATGTTGCTTATCGATACCTCCCCAAATCAGATGCCGCTCTCTTTCTCCTTTCCGTAGACCAACCGCTCAGCAGGGCTGAACTGGATTTCCTTAAAGATGTGCGGGAGTATTCGAACAGGATATTCTTTCTTCTCAACAAGGCTGACTACTTCTGTGAGGCCGATCTCCGGGAATCCATGGATTTTTCGAAGAATGTCCTCAAAGAGGCAATGGGGACTGACGTGTGGATATTTCCTATTTCTGCGAAACTCGCGCTCGAAGGAAAGCTTTCAGGCGATGGGGAGCTTGCGAGAAAGAGCCTTCTGCCTCAGTTCTCGGAATTTTTGAATACTTTTCTGATGGAAGAAAAGGGAAAGATACTGATCCTTTCAGTGGCGAACAATCTTCTCCGGCTGCTCTCGCAGGCACGGTTCGAGCTCGATCTTGAGATGAAATCCCTTTCAACTCCCCTTGAGGAACTGAGGGAGAAGATAAAGACCTTCGAGGAGAAGAAGAAGGAGGTCCTGATCGAAAAAAATGACTTTGACTTTCTCCTGGACGGCGAGATAAAAAGAATCGGCAAAAACATACTCGATGAAGACCTGACTTCTTATGGGAAAGAACTTCGCTTGAAGGCCGAGACAAGTCTTGAAAAATACTATCAAGAAGAAAGTGGATTGTCTCTCAAAGAACTCCATAAGCATCTTGAAGAACATATCATCTCCGAGGTCAGGCTGGCGGTTAATGCATGGCGGGGCATAGAGGATGAGAAGCTGTCAAAAGCCTTCGAGGCTGCATGCAAACGTTTTATCATAAAGATCGATGAAACTGTGGATTCCCTGCTCAAGTTTTCATCCGAACTCTTTGCGGTTCCCTACGATGCGGTCAAGGCAGAGGCGCTCTGGTCGACGAAATCCAGGTTTTACTATAAATTCGCGGAACAGCCGGTAGGGCTTGAAATAATTACGTCTTCCCTCACCCTTTCTCTTCCGAAGTTTATCGGCG
>JAKAKQ010000156.1 GCA_021813425.1 Nitrospirota bacterium | reverse complement strand
GAAATATACTGTATATCGTCAAAAGAAACCGCTCGAATACTATATCCCGCCTTATTCTGGTTTGATTTGTTTGAAATTTATAAATAATGGGGGGGCCTGCCTGATTTTTAGGCATAACTGATTAAAAATCAGGCAATTTATCACTTTTTTTCAGCAAAATATCCTTATTTTTCAACAAGTATTCCTCTGGCAGGATTCTTGCCATATATACAGTATGTCTGTACTCATATTAAAGAATATAGCAAGCGAAGGTCCCGGGACAATAGAAGATTTTCTGCGTAACAATAATATCAGTTACAGTATAGTGGAAATGTCGCGCGAAGACCTGCCTTCTGCCGATAATTACGATACCCTGATCATAATGGGCGGCCCGATGAGCGTGAATGAGGCTGATATCTATCCATATATTACCAAAGAAGAAGAACTTGTAAAGGATTTCATAAAGAAAGGGAAAAAAATACTTGGCATCTGCCTTGGCGCACAGATAATGGCAAAGGCTCTCGGGGCAAAGGTTTATGTCGGTCCGGAAAAGGAGATCGGCTGGTATGACATCGAGCTTCAGGAAAACGGTATCAGAGACCCATTTATTACAAAACTCGCAACGCATCCGAGGGCCGGGGATTTCTGGAGGAAATTCAAGGTGTTTCACTGGCACGGAGAGACCTTTGATATCCCTGAAGGGACTGTAAGGGTCGCGAAATCCGTATTATACCCGAACCAGGCATTCAGATTGGGGAACAGAGCATATGCCTTCCAGTTTCATATAGAGGTCACAAAGGAAATGATATACGATTGGCTGAGGAATGAACCTGTTGATATGGACAGAATCAGGAAAGAGACAGAGGCCTTTTATGATGATTATTTCGGAAGGGCAATCAATTTTTATAAAGCATTCTTTAAGAAGTGAACAGTCGATAGCAGACAGTGAATAGCTTAAAAATTCAAATGATTTACCTAAAACTATTCACTTTTCACTATCCACTGATGACTATATTAAGACAGGAGGTGAGATATGAAAAAGATCGAGGCGATCATAAAGCCTTTCAAGCTGGATGAGGTAAAAGATGCGCTTAATGAAATCGGCATACAGGGCATGACTGTCACCGAGGTAAAAGGGTTTGGCCGTCAGAAAGGCCATACAGAACTCTACCGCGGCGCAGAGTATATCGTGGATTTTATACCGAAGATAAAGATAGAGATCGTAACATCAGACAACTTGGTCTCAAAGGTTGTAAACACAATTGAGCAGATCGCAAAAACAGGCAAGATCGGAGACGGAAAGATATTCGTCTATCCTGTCGATGAGGCGATAAGGATAAGGACCGGCGAACGTGGAGAAACAGCAGTATAAAAAAGCAGTGAATAGTCATTAGTGAATGGTATTTAGTTAAAGGCAAACAAAATTTACTATTCACTGTTCACTATTCACTAACAACTAAATAAAAGGAGGAAAGAATGACACCAAAAGACGTAATCAAAATGGCACAGGAAAACAAGGCTGTTATGGCAAATTTCAAGTTCCTTGATTTTCCAGGGATCTGGCAGCATTTTGCTGTACCGATATCTGAATTAAAAGAGGAGGTATTTGAAGAGGGGCTCGGGTTTGACGGCTCTTCGATCAGGGGATGGCAGGCGATCCACACATCTGACATGCTGATAATACCTGATGCAACAACAGCTTTTATGGACCCCTTCATGGAATATCCGACAATAAGCCTGGTCTGTAATATCGTGGACCCGATAACAAAGGAATTCTATTCAAGGGACCCGAGGTTTATCGCTCAGAAGGCAGAGGCATATCTCAAATCATCAGGGATAGGCGACACAGCCTATTTCGGTCCTGAGGCAGAATTCTTTATCTTCGATGACATAAGATTTGCCCAGAACCCAAACAGCGGATATTATTTCATCGACTCTGTTGAAGGCATCTGGAATTCCGGCAGGGAGGAAAGCCCGAACCTTGGATATAAGCCAAGGCATAAGGAAGGTTATTTCCCTGTGCCTCCGACAGACAGCCAGGTAAACCTCAGGACGGAAATGGTGATGGAAATGCAGAAGTGCGGTATCTATATTGAAAGAGAACACCATGAGGTCGCAACAGCCGGACAGGCCGAGATCGACATGAGATTCGATTCAATGGTCAAGATGGCTGACAAGCTCATGCTATTTAAATACATAATCAAGAATGTCGCAAAGAGACACAACAAAACCGTAACATTTATGCCGAAGCCGTTATTTGGGGACAATGGATCGGGGATGCATGTCCATCAGAGCATATGGAAGAAGGACAAACCATTATTTGCAGGAAACGGCTACGCAGGCTTAAGCGAACTCGCGCTTTATTATATTGGCGGGATACTCAAGCATGCGCCGGCACTCGCTGCGCTTACAAACCCGACCACAAATTCTTATAAGAGACTGACCCCGGGATTCGAGGCGCCTGTCAATCTTGCATATTCAGCCAGGAACCGTTCGGCATGCATAAGGATACCGACCTATTCTCCGAGCCCCAAGGCAAAGAGAGCCGAGGTCAGGTTCCCCGACCCTTCATGCAATGGGTACCTTGCGTTTGCGGCAATGCTCATGGCCGGACTGGACGGCATCGAGAACAAGATACATCCGGGTGAGCCGCTGGACAAGGACATCTATGAACTCGGTCCTGAAGAACTGGCATCTGTTCCGACAATGCCTGCAAGCCTTGAAGAAGCGCTTGACAACCTTGAGGCTGATCATGATTTCCTGAGAAAAGGCGATGTATTTACAGAGGATGCTCTTGAGACCTGGATAAGTTACAAGAGGTCAAGGGAAGTGGATGCATTAAGGCTCAGGCCGCATCCATATGAGTTCTTCCTGTATTATGATATTTAAGAAATAGAAGAAAACATTTTATAAGAGGGAAAGGCATTAGCCTTTCCCTCTTTTGTTTATTAGAGTCTGTTGCAGAAGCTGTTATTTGTCACCCTGAACCCTTCGCTTTTTGTCATTCTGAAGGAGTGAAGCGACTGAAGAATCCCGCTCAGGACAGGCTCCATGAAGGGTCTCGCAACATGTTGAGTTCATGAGATTCTTCGCTTCGCTCAGAATGACAAACGAAGGGCTTAGAATGACATTTAGTGTTTTCAGTGTTATCCGCAACAGAAACTAATTAATAAATTGATCTCAACCTTCCTGTCTTTCTGTCAAAAAGCACCTTATCCACCTGCCTGTCGTCCTTATAAATCTCCGCCTCGATAAACCTTCCCTTCTGGAATACATTCCCAACCCTGTATCCCCTTTCCTCATAATAATTATTGAGGGCATGCAGCGCCTCTCTTGTAGAAAGGACATCCTTGCAAATACCATATATAGCACAATCCTTGCAGTAATCACCGTATGGCGTAACGCCTCTCTCATCAGAATGGGAAACGGTTATCCCTGCAAATAGAAATATCATTGTTAAAAATATTACTCTGTACATCGAGACTTTCCTATATCCTCTTTATATTAAACATATTAAAATATATTAGTGAAGAAATTGTGAAGAATTATTTTTGTACACCACAAAAAACCGATCCCGGATATGACTTGTGATATAATGGCTTAGCAAGGTCTTACATAGGCAAATTTATTAAGAGCGGCCAGATTAAACAAGGCAAGGCTGGATGGTAACCATATAAAATATATCGAAGACATGAATCCTGATAAAATCCCATCCAATAAGCCTCGATATAGTTCGCAGGGACGGCATTCCTTTTTCCATAACCTTATACTAATTTTCGGCGTCTTTTTTCTCTCCGGCCTCAGAGTCATGGAATTTATTGCAAAAAGAATATTCTCTCCCCTCGAAAAAATAAACAAAAATATATTCATATTCAGGTTCGGCGTCTTCATCTTTAAAAGAGGTGTCCAGCTTGCAGGAATTGCCCTGTTATGGGTCCCTGTAATATTCCTGCCCGGGCTGTTAAAGCTAAGGACACATTTATATGACGAGATAGGAGCCGCAAGCGGAGTATCCTCAGTCGGATGGTTACTTTATCTGATTTACTTTATCGGGGCGGCCATTGTTATATCTTTTTATCTGTTCATATTGTTTTTTTTCATCGGGAGTATCTTGATTATAGGAAGTTATGTTATCCGTGGAAAAGAAGTAAATATTATAAATATTATTATAGAGATTTTATATGTTCTGGGGTTCTGGTTATTGAATATGTATATTTCAGACAGAAGTATGCTCGAAAAGGGTCTTTATACTGTTCTGGTTTTAATTTTTTTATCTGCCGGCTCTTTCCTTACTTTTAAACAGTGGGTAACAAGCAGGGTATCTCAGGACTCTCCGGATTAGCTGATAGCTGGGGAAGGAAAATTGTTATAGAATCAAATACTGTTGATGCCTTTTATTTCTAATACCTTCTTCTTTGACGTTAATCCTCTTATAATCCTCACATCGGCCTTCTTTACATTGAATTCATCAGAAATTACCTCTATCAGCTGTTCATTAGCTGCATTGCCGACAGGAGGAGCCGTGAGCTTCACTTTTAACATATTATCCATGACGCCTGACAGGCCTTTTTTAGAAGACCTGGGTTCTACCTTAACTTCAATAGTTATACCGTCCTTTGTCCTTTTAAACGGTATATTCATACAATACTGTCCAAGATATTTGTACAGAATAAAATTAAATCGCTTGAAGAAAGGCGGGATGGAGAATAAACACAATAACGACTCCTTGTAAAAAAAGCTTCCAATACCCGAAAAAGGAGAAGTCCAAGCGTGCTCTTGAGCGCAATAATTATCAGAAAGATGTGTGCAGTCTCAATTATCATGTCGATTTATTGTGTTTATGAGACATTTCGCCTTTCTTTCTTTTTTTGGACAGATACGACTTTCCATACTAATTTACCTCTTATCAGCCGGGAGCCACACTTTAAATGTCGTCCCTTCTCCCACGGTGCTTTTCAGGTCGATGCGGCCTGCCATAACATCAATTAGCTCTTTAACTATCGCAAGACCCAGGCCTATACCCTTTGATTCTTCCCCCCGGTAAAACCTTTTAAAGACAAGGGGTATTTTATCCTCCGGGATACCCGCACCAGAGTCCCTTACCTCGATGAAAAACATCTGTCTTTCAGTCCCGTAGTCTATCCAGACCCCGCCCCTCTCAGTATTTTTTATGGCGTTGGACATGATATTCTGAATAATCGTTTCGAGTTTGGCCGGATCAGTAAATATATTGACAGCTTTTTTGGTCAGCAGTTTCATCTCAAGGCCTTTTTCGATCGCCAGAGGCCTCATTCTCTCTATGATCTCGGCAAGAAACTCTTGCAGTTCTATCCTGGTATAATTTTTCCCCGAAAAAAAACTCGCCTCTGCCTTTGTCACATCTTCAATGCCCTGAACAAGGGTGATCAGCTTTTCCACTTCTATCCTCAGATTTTCAAGTCCCTGCTGGTGATTTTGAACAACACCGTCTATCATCGCCTCCACATTCGCCTTCATGACAGTCAGGGGTGTTCTTAATTCATGAGCTATATTTGACGTCAGGTGCTTTCTCAGGGTCTCTTCTCTCTGCAACGCCTCTGCCATAAAATTAAAACTCTCGGAAAGCCTTCCTACCTCATCCCTCGAACCAGCCGGGACACGCACACTGAAATCCCCCTTTGCCATAGACTCCACGGCATTCTTCATCCTGTTTAAAGGCCTGGAGAGGAATAGGATAAAAAAAACCGAGAGGAATACAGCCCCGCCTCCCGCTATGACAAATGACATAATAAGAAAATCCCTGCCCCTTTCTTTAAAAACGGTCTCTTTTTTTTCTATGCTTTCAAACCTGCCCAACTGCCTTGCGTACATCTCCCCGATCTCCCTGCCCTCCCAGTACAGAGGATAAGACTCAAACTCCCCTCTTGCCGAGTCAATATCTATAATCCTTTCCATCCTGCGCTTCATCGAAGGGGAAAGGTGCTCCATGACCGACATGGAATCTATTATCTCTTCCCCGTTTACATCCTCGATCTTCAGATCGAATCCGAGCATCATACCCCAGTGCAGAGCTTCATGAAGAGACTTTGTGTCCCATTGACCGTCAGAATAACTTCCCTCAACAGATGCAAGTATCCAGTAAAGTTTGTCCTCTTTTGTTCCACCAACATAGTCTTCGAAATCCCTGACTATCATCTGTTCATAGATAAGGTTCGAGATCAGGGCAACCATTATCACTGCAAGGAATGCAAAAAAAAGCTTAGTCTTCATCCGGAGTGCCCGTAAACTTGTACCCTATTCCATAGACTGTTTTTATGAATTCAGGCTCTTTTGAGTCTTTCTCGACCTTATGCCTGAGATTTTT